>JAAYUH010000128.1 GCA_012517755.1 bacterium
GCAGAGATTGCCAGCAAAGTAAAGGACTCTCGTGAGTTAATAGATTACTGGGCGATTGACTGGGATCATAAAGGTGATACATTCCACAATCAGTGGCAGAGTTTCAGAATAAAAAAGAATCCAAAGGTTGATTATGAAGCAAAGCATATTTATGAAGATAAGGGTGAATATCAAATAATGGTAAAGGTTGTCGATGTTTTTGGTAACGATACAAATAAAACATTAAAGGTAAATGTATGACACAAAATATTATCCAAAAAGATGTGTTAATCTTCTTTCTAGACGATAATTATATTGTAGAGAATAAACACTGCGCCTTCTGTTACGGGGGGTATTTTTATGAAGGAAGTTTAAGTGATTTATATAAAACAATTGCTAATGTGAAAAATAATCTTAAGTTAGAAGAATGGATGCCTATTAAATGGAATTTTTCTGAGGATTTAAAAAATTTTTATAAAAAATATTGGGGTATAAATAATTTTGACCAAAAATGGAATGATCTAATACAGAGAAGCAAAGAAATACGTAAAGAGTTAATCCAACAAGTAGGTTCTATAAAAATATTGTTTTCAGTATTTTCAACAATTAAAGAACGAAAAGTAGAACGAGAATGGATGGTTGAAAATTTATTCCAGCGGATTGGTTTAAATATGTGCCCTGACTCTTTAAATATTATTATGTGCGATTTTGAACATGAAAAAAGCGAAACTAAGAAAGTTTTAGAAGAAGAATATTTTAATGCATATTATACAGCAGATAGATATTATTCAGGACCTCTAAAAAATAAAGGTGCCTTCCCTTCGTTATCATATAGTTCAACTTACTTTAACCCCTTTCTTCAAATTTCAGATATAATTGTCGGATGTATGGCTAACCTTGTTAAAAATTGGCTTAAAAATCAAAATATCGATGATTTTGTCAAAGAAATTTTTTTTATACTAAAAAACAATTTTGTTAAACAAGAATCAACAGGGGAGATATTTAGATACGGTATCATATCACAACCAGAGAATTTTAAAAATTTTTTGCATTCAAAGGGATTAATATGAAGCCAATTGAAATTTTACATCCTGAGCAAAGGCGTCTAAGTAAAGCATATTTAGTAAATAATCTAAGAAAAGCTGTTTATGAATGGCGTAAAGATGATTATTCTGGAACGAGTAATACTACAAAAAGACTTTTACAATTCTGGTTTGAAGAGGACCATTTATTTGAAAAAGAATTATTTAAATTTTGGTTCTGTCAGAGAGAGGCAATTGAAACATTAATTTATGTTTATGAAGTAATGAAAAAGAGAAATTTCATTGATATGGCGAGAGATTTTGGAAGTGGTCCTATTGTTGGTTATGATCCGTCTTATGATCAGTATCCACTCTATGCATTTAAGATGGCAACAGGCTCAGGAAAGACATATGTGATGGCATTAAGTATTGTGTGGCAATATTTCAATTACAAAAAAGAGAATAAAAATGATTATACATCAAAATATTTATTAATAGCGGGAGAAAAAAATGTTATCTATGACAGACTTAAAAAAGATTTCGAAGATGGTAAGATATTTCGAGAATTACCACTTATTCCTCCAGAATGGAGGCAAGAATTTGACCTCAAGGTAATTCTTAAGGAAGATCCAATTTATGTGATTCCAGATGATGTATTGTTTCTGACAAATGTTCAGCAGTTAGAAGAAAGGAAAAATAAGAAGAAAGAAGTAGAGCAGTATGTGGATGAAGTTATGGAACTGCCAGAGGTTTACAATGTCTCTGATATTTATAAGGAAAATAGAATAAAAGAGGTGTTAACCTCTTGCTCAAATATAATGATTTTGAAAGATGAAGCGCATCATATATATAATTTTGAAAAAGCATGGAAAAAAATTCTTTTAGAACTCAATAAAAACCTTGCATCTAAATTTGGTAAAGGTATCAATATGGAACTTGATTTTAGTGCCACACCTAAAAC
>JAAYUH010000129.1 GCA_012517755.1 bacterium
AAGATTATATAGTTATTGGAGTAGATTTAAATAGAGAATATGGAGTTATTGGCTCATTTATTAAGAGAAAGATTTTTTCTAAAAATGGAAGATTAATCTTATTTGATAGTAATTTCAATTCTTTAAAAAATGTAGCTAATTATGTTTTTGGAACTGATGAACTTGAAAGTGGTTTTGAAAAATTAAAGGATTTGGATTCACCAATAGTTATCTATAAGAATTTAAGTGAAAAAGAGGTTGAAATTTTAAATAAATATAAAAACTTCAGATTTTTCCACCTACCATTTGAAACAAATTCGATTGGTCTTCTAAAAGAAAATATAAAACATAAAATTGAAAAATCTAAAAATATAATATTTATTGGCAAAAATCTTCAGGGTTTAAAAGATATTGCAAAAGAGTCTTTTACTATAGTTTTTACTCCTTATGAGACAGATGAGATAAATAAATTCGACCTTCTTATTCCAATAAATGATGGATTTGAAAGAGAAGGAAGTTTTTATAATGTAGATGGAAAAGTTGTAAATAAAGCGAAAGTTCTTGATTCAAAATTTGAAACCTTTGACCTTAAAGCTATTCTTGAAGAATTAATTAAGGTTAAATCTTTATAAAGGTGGTGGATGATATGAAAAAAATTAAAATTGCTTCTATCTGGTGTGAAGGATGTTCTGGCTGTCATATGTCTTTTCTTGATATGGATGAAAGATTAGTTGAACTTATAAATAAGGGACTTGAGATAAATGCAACACCAATAACAGATTTAAAAATTCCTGATGATGATACAGATATTGGATTAATTGAAGGTGCTGTTGCTACAGATCATCATGAAGAAGAGGTAAAAATGATGAGGGAAAAATGTAAATTTATTGTTGCAATTGGAGATTGTGCTGTTTTCGGTGGAATAGTCACAATGAGAAATTATATACCAGTAGATGAACTTTTAAGAAGAGGTTACATTGAAACAGAAAGTACAGTTGAAGGAAAAATCCCAACTTCACCTGAACTTGGAAAACATCTTCCAAAAGTAAAAGCTGTAAATGAAATTATAAGAGTTGATTATTATATCCCTGGATGTCCACCATCTGCTGATGCTATTTATTATGTTTTAAATGAAATATTAGAAGGAAGAAAACCAATGTTAACAGGTGAACTTCTTAAATATGAGTAGAGGTGAGATATGAATAAAAAAATAACAATTAGTCCAGTAACAAGAATTGAAGGACATGCAAGAGTAACTATATTTTTAAATGATGAAGGAAAGGTTGATGAAGCATATCTTCATATAGATCAATTCAGAGGATTTGAAAAATTTTCAGAAGGAAGATATTTTGCTGAAATGCCAATAATAACTCCAAGAATATGTGGAATATGCCCAGTAAGTCACCATCTCGCATCAGCAAAAGCAACAGATGATATACTTGGTGTCGATATTCCAAAACCTGCAAAGTTACTTAGAGAACTCATACATATGGGTCAAATAATTCAATCTCATTCTATGCATTTCTTTGAACTTGCAGGTCCAGATTTAATTTTAGGATGGGATGCTGATCCAAGGATAAGAAATGTTGCTGGTTTAATTCAGGCAAATCCTGAACTTGCTTTAAAAGCAGTTAAACTTAGAAAATTTGGACAGAGAATAATAGAACTTGTTGCAGGAAGAAGAATCCATCCAACTTTTGCGATACCCGGTGGAGTTAATCAAGCACTTGATCCAAAAGTTAGAGATGAAATTTTAAAAGGTATTGATGAAATGATTTCTTATGTAGAAGATGGAATATCAATTGCAACAAAATATATAGAAGACAATAAAGAAGTTTGTGATAAATTTGCATCATTTCCAACAGGCTATATGGGACTTGTTAAAGATGATGGTTCTCTTGAACTCTATGATGGGAAGATTAGATTTATGGATAAAAATGGTAATGTTGTAAAAGATTTTAAAGATAAATATTATTTAAAATATATTGGTGAAAGAGTTGAAGATTGGAGTTATTTGAAATTTCCATATTATAAACCTTTTGGATGGCCTGAAGGAGTATATAGAGTTGGCCCTCTTGGTAGATTAAATGTTGCTGATAAAATATCAACACCTATTGCAGATGAACATTTAAAAAATTTCAAAAAAATAAATGATGGTAAACCAGTTGAAGGCTCATTATATTTTCATTACGCAAGATTAATTGAAGCAATATATGGTATTGAAAGAGCAAGAGAAATCCTTGAAGATCCTGAATGTTTATCAAAAGATGTATTAATTTCAGGAAAGGTATCAAATGAAGAAGGAATTGGTGTTATAGAAGCGCCAAGAGGAACTTTAATACATCACTATTGGGTAGATGAAAAAGGCACAATTGAAAAAGTAAACTTAATTGTGGCAACAGGACATAACAACTGGGCAATGAGCAAAAGTGTTGAAAGTGTTGCTAAAGAGTTTGTTAATGGAAAAAATTTAACTGAAGGTATGCTGAATAGAGTTGAAGGTGCTATAAGATGCTATGACCCTTGTTTATCTTGCTCAACACATGCAATAGGAAAGATGCCTCTTCTTATCGAACTTTATGATAGTAATGGAAATTTGATAAATTTTGTTAAAAGAGATTAATAAAACAGTTCTTGTTGGTTTTGGTAATGAGTATAGAAAAGATGATGGTTTAGGAATAAAGCTCCTGGATTTAATTGATGAAAAAATTTCAAAAATTAAAATTCAGGAGCTTTCTATTGATATTTTAGATGATATAAAAGATTTTGAAACTGTTATTTTTGTTGATGCAGCATTAGAAGGAGAAGATATAAACTTCAGAAAAATAGAAAAAGAGCCAAAATTTTCTCCTTTAGCTCATCATCTTTCACCTGAAGAACTTTTAATCTGGGCTGAAAATATTAACAAAAAAAATTATGAATTTTATCTTTTATCAATTAGAGGTTATGATTTTGACTTTGGAGAAGAACTATCTGAAGAGGGTAAAAAAAATCTATTAAAAGCTAAAGATTTTCTGTTAAAATTTCTAAAAGAGCATTAAAATTGTTTAAAAGTTGTTGATATAAAATTAACCTCAAAAGGAGGTAAAATATGTTATTACAAGACATAACTCCGGATAAAATAAATGATTATTTTAAAGCGTGCTGCTATATTGCAGCTGGAATGATATATCTTCAAGATAATCCTCTTCTTAAAGAACCTTTAAAAAAAGAGCATATAAAAAATAGAGTTCTTGGTCATTGGGGTGCGAGTCCTGGCTTAAGCTTTATCTATATACATTCAAATAGAGTTATAAATAAATACAATTTGAATGCCATTTTTATTGCAGGACCTGGGCATGGTGCTCCAGGAGTTATTGCTCCAGTATATCTTGAAGGTACATTGAGTGAATTTTATCCAGAATTCAGTCAAGATGAGATTGGATTAAAAAATCTTTTTAAATCTTTCTCCTTCCCAGGTGGATTTGGAAGTCATTGTACTCCTGAACTTCCTGGTTCAATACAAGAGGGAGGTGAACTTGGTTATTCTCTTTCTCATAGTTATGGTGCAGTTTTTGATAACAAAGATTTGATAGCGATAACAGTCGTTGGAGATGGTGAAGCAGAAACAGGACCTCTTGCAACTTCTTGGCACTCAAACAAATTTTTAAATCCAGTAAATGATGGAATGGTTTTACCAATTCTACTTTTGAACGGATATAAAATAAATAATCCAACAATTCTATCAAGAATAGAAGACGATGAACTTATCTCTCTTTTCAAAGGATATGGATATGAACCAAAATTAATAGAGGGAAAAGAACCATTTGAAGTTCATGAAAAGATGATTAAAGTTATAGATTATTCAATAGAAAGAATTTTCTCAATATGGAAAGAAACAAGAAAGAATAAATCACCCAAAAGATTTAATTACCCAATGATAATTTTAAGAATTCCAAAAGGCTGGACTGCTCCAAAGAAACTAAATGAACATTTTATTGAAGGATATTGGAGAGCACATCAAGTTCCATTTTCTGATGCGAAAGAAAATCCTGAGAGTTTAAAATATCTTGAAGAGTGGCTACTAAGTTATGAACCTAATAAACTTTTTGATGAAAATGGAAGCTTAAGAGAGGATTTAAAGGAACTTTCTCCAAAAGGTGATAAAAGAATGAGTACAAATCCAAATTCAAATTGTGAATTATTAAGAAAAGACCTAAAACTACCTGACCCTGTTGATTTTTCTGTTGAAATTAAAGAAAAAGTAGAGACAAGTTTTGAAAATACTAAACCTCTTGGCAATTTCTTAAAAGAGGTTATGAAGTTAAATCCAGAAAACTTTAGGGTTTTTGGTCCAGATGAAACAAAATCAAATAGATTAGATGCAACATTTGAATTTGGAAAAACATGGATGGCAAAAATTTTACCAGAAGATAGCGATGAAGGTTATCTCTCACCATTTGGGAAGGTTATGGAGTATCTTTCAGAACACACAATTGAAGGATGGCTTGAAGGTTATCTTTTAACAGGAAGACATGGAATTTTAAATACATATGAAGGTTTTTCTCCGATAATCTCTTCAATGGTAAGTCAATTTGGAAAATGGGTTGATATATCAACAGATATTTCATGGAGAGCCCCGATATCATCTTTAAATCTTCTATTAACATCTGTTGTATGGAGACAGGATCATAATGGTTTCACACATCAAGACCCAGGTTTTATAAACTCAATAGTTGATAAATGGCCTAATGTTGTTAGAGTATATTTTCCTCCTGATGCAAATACTCTCCTCTGGGTTGTCTGGCACTCTCTTCAAACAACAGATAGAATTAACATTATTGTTATTGATAAACAGAATCATCCTCAATATTTAAATATGGATGAAGCATTTAAACATGCAACAAAAGGAATTGGTATATGGGATTTTGCTTCCACTCATTTAGATGAAGAACCTGATGTTGTTGTTGCAAGTTGTGGAGATATACCTACTAAAGAAGCAATTTATGCAATAAATATTATAAAAGAGAAATTTAGTGATTTGAAGATAAGATATATAAATGTATTGAATCTTTTTACTTTAACACAAAACTTAGAACATCCAGATGGTTTAACTGATAGAGAATTTGATTCATACTTCACAAAAAATAAACCAATAATTTTTAATTTCCACGGGTATCCATGGTTAATACATAGATTAACATATAGAAGAACAAATCATTCAAATCTACATGTTAGAGGGTATAGAGAGAACAGAAAAATTGGAATTGATTCTTCATATCTTGCTACTTTTTTAAAAGGTAGAGGTGGTATAACAACTCCACTTCAACTTGCAATAATGAATCAAATTGATAGATTTAGCATTGCCATTGATATAATTGAAAGAGTTGAAAAACTATCAGAAAGAGGAGCGTTTTTTAAAGATAAATTAAAAAATATGCAGATTGAAGCACTTGAGTATGCATATAAAAATGGAGTCGATAAAGAGTAGGAGGTGTAATATGGAAGAGTTTGATTTAATAATAATAGGCTCTGGCTCGGCTGGATATGTATGTGCAATAAGAGCAGCTGATTTAGGAAAAAGGGTTCTACTTATAGAAAAAAGAGAGCTTGGAGGGACTTGTCTTAATAGAGGATGTATTCCAACAAAAGCTATATTAAAAGCAGCAGAAGTTTATAGAGAAGCAAAAGAATCAAAAGTTTTTGGAATAGATATAAAAGAAATTAGTTTTAATCCAGAAGAGATAAAAAATTGGAAAGATAGTGTAGTTAAAAAACTTGTATCTGGTTTAGAAATTCTTATTAATTCAAGAAAAATTTTGTTTAAAAATGGCAATGGTTACCTTTTAGATAGAAATTTAGTTGAAGTTGAAACTGAAAATGGAAAAGAGAGATTTAAAGGTAAAGATATTGTTATTGCAACGGGTTCTGAACCAGCAATTTTCAAAAATTTTAATATTGATCGTATAAATGTTTTAACTTCAGATGATGCACTTAAATTAACTGAATATCCAAAAGAGATTATAATAGTAGGAGCAGGAGCGATAGGGATTGAATTTGCGAATTTTTTCAATGCATTTGGCGTTAAGGTAACAATTGTTGAAATGATGCCACAAATTATACCAACTTTAAAAGATAAAAAAATAACCAATTTTATGCAAAGGATATTAGAAAAAAGAGGCATTGATTTTAAATTAGGAGTAAAGATAGAAGAGATAAAAAATAAAAATGGAAAAGTCAATTTAAGTTTAGAAAACGGAGAAGTGATTGAAACAGAAAAAGTTCTTGTATCAATTGGAAGAAAATTTAATACAGAAAATGTAGGTCTTGAAAATGTTGGTATAAAAACCGAAAAGGAAAGAATAGTTGTTGATAAATTTTTAAGAACAAATATTCCAAACCATTATGCTATTGGTGATGTAACAGGAGGATTGCTTCTTGCACATAAAGCAATGAAAGAGGGTGAAGTTGTCGCTGAGATTATTTCTGGTGAAGATGTAAAAATGGATTATAGAGTTATACCATGGGTTATTTTTTCAAATCCAGAAATTGCAACTGTTGGATTAACAGAAGAAGAGGCGAAATCTTCAGGGATTTCTGTTGTTAAAGGTGAGTTTCCATTTGTTGCAAACGGTAAAGCAGTATCAATAAATTCAACCGAGGGATTTGTAAAAATAGTTGCTGATGAAAAAAATCACCAAATAATAGGGGCTCAGATTATAGGGTATGATGCTTCAAATTTAATAGGTGAGCTCACTTTAGGAATAAAAAATAATCTAAAACTTGAAGATATAAGTGATACAATACACACTCATCCTACTCTCTCAGAAGCGATTTTAGAAGCATCAAAAGTTCCACTTGGTTCAGTTATCCACATTGTCAATCCATTGAAAAAATCTTTTTAATTTAAAAATGTTAAATTAGGGAGTGACCCTTTTTTAACATTTTTTAGATATCGGAAAAAAATTAGATAATAAAAAGATTTGATAACTCTTCTGGAAGGGTAAAGTTGCCGTCAATTCCTGGTTCAAATTTTAAAACCTTGATAACAGCATCGATATTTAAGGGTCCATATATATGTGGAAATAATTCTGAACCACCTTCAAGATTTTCATACTTTATCTCTGAAGTGATTTTGTTAGAATCTATAACAATTAATACCAATCCTTTTTGATTTTTAAACAAAGAGTTTGCGACTCTTAAAATTTGTTCTTTAGCTGAACAGTGTATAAATCCTTGAGAATCTAATGTATTACCTCTATATGCTCCTGTTTCTTTTTCTTTAATCCACTGTTCATATTTTGTTATATGTAAAATTATATTCACTATTTATCTACTGAATTATATTTTTTAAAACAATATATATTTAATACCAAATTTATTTAGTTCATCAACATCAAATAGTTTTTTTATATCAACAACCAATGGATTTTCATTCATTAAATTTTTAATGAACTCTATTTTTAAATCCTTATGAAAATTTTGTAAAATTGGTATAACTAAGACATCGGAATCTTTCAAAGCTTTTTCTATGCTATCAACTTTTTCATTAAGATCTATTACAACCTCTTTGTCATAAATAGAAAGTTCTTTAAAATGTTTTTTTGCAAGTTCTAAAAATTTAAGAGATGGACTCTCTCTTGTATCTTTTGAATAATCTTTCATTGCTAATCCAAGAATTGATAATTTACAATTTTTTGGTTTTTTACCAATTTGTTTTAATTTTTTTAAAATCAAATTTAAAACTTTTTTTGGCATATCATCATTTATCCTTCTTCCAACCTCAAACAGTTCCAATTCATCTTTAAACTCTCTTGCACTCTCTTTTAAATAGTAATATGCATAAGGAAGACAGTGTCCACCAACTCCAAGACCTGGAGAAAGTAAGTTTTTAACTCTCTTATGTGTTTTTGCGGTTTCAATAACATCACTTGGAATTAAATTGTTTTTAAGAAGAAAAATTGAAAGAGAGTTAACCATTGCAATATTTAAATCTCTTTGAAGATTTTCAATTAATTTTGATGCTTCAGCAACTTCAATATGATTAACAATATAATAATCTCCATTAAAATAGTTTTTAAAAAATTCTAAGGATTTATTTATGCTATTCTCTCCAATTCCAGATATTACTGTTGTCATATTTATTAACTCTTCAAATGCTTTTCCTTCAGCCATTCTCTCTGGAACATATGAAAGAAAAAAATCTTTATCAACATTTAAGTTAGAATGATATTCAAGAATTGGAAGTAGCAGATCTCTTGTTGTTCCTATTGGAACTGTGCTCCTTAAAACAACAAGATCCCCTTTTTTCAAATTCTTTCCAATATTTTTAGCTCCATCTATCAAATAACTATAATTTACTTTTTTGTTTTTTAGTAATGGTAAAGGTATTGTTATCATAATAATGTTAGAATTTTTTAAAGCATATTCATAGTCTATGGTGGGTATAAAGTTCTCTTTTTTTATCTCATCAATAACTATTTCATCTATACTTTTTTCATTATAAAATTCATAAATTCCACTTTTTCCATCTTTTATATTCAAAATCCTTTGTTCATCTATATCAACTCCAAAAACTTTTAAACCTTTTATACTTAAAACTAATGATAATGGAAGACCTACAGCGCCAAGACCAAAAACAGAAACATTCATAAAATTCCTCCTTCTATTAATGAATCTTTGAATTTTTTTGATATTTTTTCCATTGAAAATTCTTCAACCATCTTTTTATTTAAACTAATGTTTTTACCTTCTTTATAATCTTTATAAATTTCTAATAGTTTTCTCTTAATTCCTTCGACATCATCTGGGTCAACAATATCTTTTACTCCACATTTTATCAATATCTCTTTACATTCTCCATCTGGAACTGTTGCAAGAATTCTCTTACCACTACCTAAATATTCAAATGTTTTTTGTGGAACAGTTACCTCTCCACCTCTACCTAAAAATAGAAATAAAAGTTTTGAACCTAAAATATAACTTATTGCTTCCTTATGAGGTATAAATCCTGAAACAATAACATTATCGCTGAGTTTCAATTCGTCTACAATTTTATTTACATTATCCTCAAAAGGAGAAAGAATATATATTTTTGCTTCTTTTTTAAATTCATCGTTTTCATCGATCAAATCTTTAAATGCTTTTAAAAAAAATATGGGCGTTTGAAGTGAGTAAAAACTTCCAGCATAAGTTATTGTAAAACCTGGGAGATCTTTTGGTTTTACTACAAAATCTTTTTTATCATAACCATTGTGAACAACTTTTATTTTGTCTTCTTTCAAAAAATCAAACTTATTAAGAAGAACTTTCTTAAATGATTCTGTAACAACTATTATTAAATCGCACTCTTTTAAACATTTTTCTTCAAGTTTTTGGTTTTTTATTTTTGATCTTTTAGGATAAAAAACAAATGGATTTTCACTCCATAAATCTCTTAGATCCATTACCCATTTTATATTCTTTTTTCTCTTTAAATAAAGTCCTATTAAGTGTGTTGAATGTGGTGGACCCGTAGTGATAACAATATCAATTTTGTTCTCTTCAACTATTTTTTCTCCTTCTTTCATCGAATCTTTTGCCCATCTTATCTTATCATCTGGAATAAAAAACATAAGTCTTATTTTAGTAGCAAAAGATTGTGGAATTATTTTATATTTTTCAATAATATCTTTTTCTTCACTTTGATTTTTTTTAAGGATTTTATATATAAACTTGGGAACAAAAAGTCTTGGATCTTTAAATAAAACTCTATAAACTTTAACATCATCAGAAATTCTTGAAAAATCATCTTTATATCTACAAGTTGGATAATTGCTTGTAAGAAGATATCTATCAAAATAATCTAAATATTCTAATAACTTTGTAACTCTTTCTCCACCTCCACTTCCAATAGGTGGAGAAAAAAAAGAAACAAAAAGAATTTTTTTCATTTTATAACCTCTTCATATACTTTTAAAGTTTCATTACACATTTTTTCAGATAGGAAATTATCAATGATTTTTTTTCTATTCCTCTCACCAAAATCTCTTCTTAAATCTTTATTTTTAAATAAAAGAATCTTTTCAATAAAATCATCTTTGTTAAAATCTTTTATTATAAAACCATTAACACCATCATCAACCATTTCTCTCACACCACCACAATCTGAAACAACAACAGGTAAAAAGGATGACATTGCCTCAAGAGTACTTATAGAGAAACCCTCTTTTAAAGATGTTAAAACAAAAACATCAAAGATCTTATAAATTTTTTTTGCATCTTTTCTGAAACCAAGCAATTTTACCTTATCTTCAATATTATATTCCTTTATTTTTCTTTCAATATCAGATCTCAGAGAACCATCACCAACAAGAACAAGTTTTGAATGTTTTTCCTTTTTTTGAACCTCATAAAAAACATCTATCAGAAATAAAGGATTCTTAACCTTTTCAAATCTCATAACGCCACCAATTACAAAATTATCTTCTTTTAAACCAAAATCTTCTCTTTTATAAAAATCATTTTCAATATCTATTCCCACATGAATGAGTTTAATTGTTTTCTTATAACCTCTATCTTTTACATAATCTAAAATTGCTTTAGAAGATACAATGATTGTTTCTGGTATATTTAAGGTTAAATTATCTATCTTTTCAAACAATATACCCTTTATTTTACTGTTATAATCATCTCTCATAAAACCAGTATATGTTGATACAACTGGTATTTTTAGATTCCATAAAGGAACTCTTCCATAAAAATTTCCTCTGAATCCATATGTATGGATTAAATCAAAATTTTCATCTTTCAAAATAGTATTTATTTTTTTAAGTGGCAAAAGTTCTTTAAAATAGTAGTTTTTGAAATTTTTATCCCTTATATCTTTTGTTAACATTCCTTCATAAAAAGTAAAAAAAGTGAATTCAACTTTATCTTTTAATCCTTCAGCAATTTTTAAAACTTGATATTTTGAGCCACCTTTTTCTCCACCACTTATAAAAAGAGCAACTCTAATCATTCCTTTCTCCCTAAAATATATAAAAATGAAACAAGCATCCATAAGGTTGCACTTAAAACAGGAATTTCCCAGAGATTTTCAGTAAAATTATTCAAAAGAAATGCTAAAATACCAAGAAAAATACCAAGAGACAAACTTTTACTTTTTTCATCAAAAAGTTTTATAAAATTTGAAATCCCTTTTTTTAAAATCGATAATATTAGATATAAAAAAGAGAGAAAACCAAAAATACCTGTTTCAACAAGGGTCTTCAAATAATAATTATCGACATATAAACCCTCAAACATTCCAAGTTTACTTGCGACTGCACCTCCAAAGCCACCTGGTCCAACACCAGATAATGGATGAAGAGAGAAAATTGATAACGCAAGGTTCCATCGATATATTCTTCCATATGTTTTTGCCTTTTCAATATAAATTGGTGATATTAAGTTCATAAATCTTATTCTGATTTGAGGTATAGATATAAATGCTAAAAGGATAAGTAAAATAACAAAGAAATATCTCTTGTCTTTATATAAAAGAGTGAAAAGGATAAATGAAGCAATTATCGATAGTTGCGCAGCCCTTGAGAGGGTAAAGAATAAACAAAATAGTGAGATTAGAACAATAAAAAAATAATATATTTTTTTAGAATTTTTTTTCTCTTCAATAAAAAGCATAAAAAAGGGCGGTAACAGTAATATTAAGTATCCAGCAAGTGAATTTGGAGAACCAAAAATACTAAAAGCTCTTGTCGATATAGATGTTTCAAGATCTTTATCAATCCATGCTGCTGGAATTGAAACTTTAAATATGAATTGATAGATTCCATAAAGAGAAATGATTAATAAAACGACTGAAGCAATATCTAAAAGAACATTTATCTTCTTTTTGTCATCTATGTAATTTATTATTATTAAAAAAAACAAAAACATTTCTAAATAACTTCTTATACCATCAATTGCAACTCTATAATCTATTGAACTAAAATATGCCGAAAATAGTAAAAAAAGAAGAAAAATAAGAACAGGAATAATCAAGGATGTAAATTTTATCTCTTTCTTCTTAACTCTTAAAAGTATGATTAAAAAAAGTAGAATTATAAAGCCTTCATCCCAAAATGAAGCAAGAGATGGAACACCCCTTCTTATAAAAAAATCAAGAAGAGGATAAAGAGGAATAAGGAAAAGAGGAAGATTTTTTGGAAAATAGTAAAAAAACAAAGGTAAGGCAAAAGATAAACTTAAAATTGGTTGTATTGGAAATGAAAGAACAGAGAGAAGAGAAAAAATGACAGCTCCAAAATCAACCATCGATGCTCCTTGAGATTATTTTATATATGAATGAACTTCTTAAGGTTTCTTTATCAAAAATAGTAAAAAAGAGGATAAAATATAAAAAAATCAACATCAATATTTTGATAATTAAATCTGAAATATTTAATGAAAAAAATATTCCAAAAACTGAAATAAAAATTACTATAGATTCTATAGTTCCTTCATATTTTATTAAACTAAAGTTAAATTTCATATTAATTTCATCTTCTTCTTTTATTAATACAGAGTAAATAAAACTATCGAAATATAAACTTTTTATTTTTTGAAATAATTTATTTAAGTAACTTTCATTATATAAATCTGAAATTGTTGAAAAAATTTTATTTATAAAACTTTCATTATAAATGTATGAAATGAATTTCAAAAAATTACTCATCTTTTAAATATGTATTAATTATATCTTCCAATTTATCATTATAAAGAAAATAATATGACAATCCATCAGAATACCATCCAGGATATCCAGGTAATGTTATTGTTGTAATATTATCATTGTCTATATTATTAAGTAGGGTTCCTAATTTTATTATCTGCCATGGTTCAAGATTTGTTCTCACCCAATTTTTGAGTTCAATCAAAACTTTTTGCAATCTTATAGTGTTTTCTATTTTCAAAGATTGTTCAATAAGTGCTTTTAAAAATTTTTGCTGTCTTTCCATTCTACCAATATCACCTGTCTCATCCATTCTAAATCTAACATACATTAAAGCTTTCTCACCGTTTAAATGTTGCAAACCTTTTTTAAGATGAATCTTAACATCACCAAGGTATGATTCATAATCCATATCTTTTTCCACATCAATAGTAACCCCTCCAATTAAATCAATCATCTTAACAAAACCCTCAAAATTAACTTCAACATAAAATGGTATTTCAATCTTAAGAATATTTTCAACAGTTTTTATAAGCAGAGGAACACCTCCATAAGAGTGTGCATGAGCAAGTTTCTGATGTCCTACATAGCCAGGAAGTTCACAAAAAGTATCTCTTGGTAAAGAAATAATTGTAATTTTTTTATCATTTGGATCTATTGATAAAAGAAGGTTTGTGTCTGATCTGCTCATTTCATCTTCATATCTTTGATCGATACCAACAAGAAGTATGTTTATTTTTTTACTCCAATCCATCTCTTTTGGTGGAACATAATTCTCTCCGTTCTCTTCTGCAGGGGGGTTAACTGATGATAAAATATAATATACATAACCAACAAAACTAACTATTAGAACAATTAAAATTATTAAAATTGTTATAATAATCTTACTTGACTTTTTCATCTAATCCTCCTCTAATTCTCTCCATCTCTAACTTAATCTCCTTATAATCTCTAATGAATAATATTATAAAATATATTATCAAAGTTACAATTATTGCAGTGCCAACCTGATAAATTTGACCTATTTTTGATAGAGTTAATCCATTTTTATCAAAATATTTCGAAATAAAATACGAAATAGTCACTGCTAATAATGAATATATTGAAATAAATGAAAATCTTGACAAAAACTCTTTCAAATTTAAATTTTTCATTTTTTTATTTAAAAAATAATAAAGTAGAGCAAATTGTAAAATGCTCGCAATTGAAGCCCCTAAAGGAATTCCAGACAAACCTATCAATTTAGAATTTATTATATAAAGTGATATCTGTATAACTATTGTTACTATGCTAATTATAACAGGAGTAATTGTATCCTTGAATGAATAAAAAACTTTTACAAGAAGAGATGTCATACCCCAGAAAGGAATACCAATTGAATAATAAATAAGTAAGTTTGAAACAACTAATGTTGAACTTCCTCCAAACATACCCTGTTCAAAAAGGAGTCTTACAATTGGAAATGAAAGTAAAATTAAACCAAGAGCTGACGGAATCATAAGATATAAAATTAATCTTAAACCGAATTGAACAGTTTTTCCAAGTCTTTCTATTTCTCCTTTTGATACAAGTTGAGAAAGTGTTGGGTAGATAACAAGAGATATAACAAAAGCAAAAATACCAAGAGGTAGCTGTGATACTTTATAAGAATAATCAAGAGAAGATATCGCTCCTTCACCAAACGATGAACCAATTGATTTTTCAAAAATTGGAGTTATATATCCAAAGGTAGAATTAATCAAAATAGGAATTGCAAGTAGTCCTATTTTTTTAACATATGGATTTTTAATATTAAAAATAAATTTATATCTCCAACCCTTTTTTATCGAAAAAGGAATAAGAATTAAAAGTTGCAATATAGAGCCAAAAAGAGCCCCATAAATTATCGCATATGCTCCAAAATATTTAACTAAAAAAATTAAAGAGAAAACAATTGATAAATTATATAAAACTCCTCCAATTGCAGGAATTACAAATGATTCATATGTATTGTGAAGACCTGTTAGTAGTGAAGCCCAAGCAAGAATAAGTATTTGAGGTATTAGATAGATAAAAATTGTTGTTGCAAGATTTTTCATTTCATCCGAAGCATGAGGAGCCATCAAATGAACAATTTCTTTTGAAAAAACAAAGAAAATTATAGATAAAATTATAAAAATAAATCCAATGATATTGAACAAAATATTAAATGTTTCCCACATCTCATCTTCTTTTTTACCAACAAGAAAATCTGTAAATACTGGAATAAAAATTGCTGATAAAAGACCTGCAACTAATAAGTTTGAAATAGTTAATGGAATGTATGTTGAAATTTTTATTGCATCAGATACAAAGGTTGTTCCAAAAAAATAAGCAATAACTTCTTCTCTTACAAAGCCAAGTATTCGAGTAGTTAGAGTGATAAGTATCATTATGAAACTAATTGATAGTAATTTTTTGCCTTTCAAAAAATTTTTCCTCCGATAATATGATATAAATAGGTTTTCAATAGAATAAAATACTCATTTTTTCTCATCATCCATAGAATTTTATGAAATTTTGCTCCCTTTGTCAAATTATTGCATAAGTTCATAACCTGCCTTCCAAAATTAAACCAGAGAATATATAAAAATACGAGACTTTGGTGTCAGGCACCTTTGTCTCATTTTCTGATGTACAAAGTGCCTGACCCACTATACACTATTAAAGAGATTAAAAAAACCTTTTAGATTCTTCAATTCTATTTTAATGTCTATAATTTTTTAATATTTCTTTATTCCTTAGCAATTTTATTGTGGACGATTGATTTTGATCTTCTAAATATTAGTATGAGAGTAAATAATATTAAAATTTCGCATATAGTAAATAACCACCAATTATAATAAGTTGGTTTATATTGTGAGATAATTTCTTGAAGATGCTCATTGTTTGCAAGTGTCCAGAAACTTGAAAGCAAACCCTCCTGAACAATAATTCTGAAATAGTCCCATATAAAAGTACAAAAAATTATAAAAGCACCAAGAAACAATAATACCCAATCAGATACTTTCATCTTTACTATGTACCCTTTTTCTTGTAAAAAAACAATACTTCCACCAAGCAGTATCATAGTTAAAGAGCATATTATTGGAGCAAGAACTGGACCAACCCAGGGCACAGGAATAAGAAACAAGATATCCCAAGTCAATAAAGATGGTGGCCAGTTTAAAAATAGTTTTAAAGCAACATAATAGAAAATATCCCAAATGGCAAATGTGTAGAGAAAAAAGGAAAGTTTCTGGAGAAAATTTTTGCCTGTAATTATCCCAATAGTTATAAGCATTATTATTGTAGAAATTTCTCTTATCCATTCAATAGAAAGCATTTCTGGAGAAAATGTGTTTAAAGGAAATTCAAACCCTTGTGGATAATAAATCTCTCTTAAATAAACAACAACTATAGCTTCGAGAAATCCCATCGCTATACCAAAAATAGTAAGACCAATAAAAGTTTTATATGTTTTAGGAAACAATCGAATCATTATCTTCACCTGACATTCTTATTTAATTCTACATTAAAATTATTAAAAATGTGGAATTATCTGTTCCATCATTTTATATAAAAATCTATAAAATCATTTTGATAGAAATATATCTAAATTATATTTTACCTGTCAGTAAGATTTTATTCTTATTAATCTAAAAGGTTCAAGAATATCTACAATTAAAATAGATTCTAATAATTTTTATTTCAATAAAGTAGGTTCTTTCAATTC
>JAAYUH010000130.1 GCA_012517755.1 bacterium
AATAGAGCAAGAATTCTTTTTGAAATAATAGAAGAGATGAAATCAAATTTAAGAGATATTTTAATTTCAGTAAGACTACCAATTGCAGATAATCCACCTCAATATAAATTCTATGATGATGGATTATCAGTCGATGATGGTTTACTAATTGGAAAAGAGGTTTCTTATAAGGTTGATATGATTGATATAACTGGCGGTTATTCTGGTAGTAGACCAAAGGAGATATGGGATTATGAAGGTTATTTTAAAGATTACAGTAAAAGATTGAAAGAGTTGGTAACCATTCCAGTTAATTTAACTGGTGGGATAAAAACTCCAGATTTTGCAAATTATTTGATTGAAAATGGATATTGTGACACAGTTGGTATTGGAAGAGCCCTACTCTCAGATAAAAAATGGATTGAGAAAGCAAAAAATTTATTAGAAAGATAGTAAATAAAATTTTCTAAATTATCAATCAATTGGTGAATCTTATAGAATAAAAAACCTGCCTTTCTTAAGGCAGGTTTAAAAAAATCATTAAGGTTAAAAACTCCTTTTAATTAGCTATATGATGAATCTAATTAATTTTTTCTGCTACCTCTTTCTCTTCTTTTCTCTTTAAAATTTCTTCGTATCTTTTTCTCTTTTCAAGCGCTTCTTGATTTAATTTTTTCTTCTTCTCTTCCATAATTTCCTTTATATAATTTCTATATCTTTCAAAAACTGGCTCCTTCTCCCATATATCTTTATAAATCTTACTAACATTCTTTGAATATTCGTCAAGATTTTTCATTAAAGTTTCATCATTTGCAATCAAATCTGCATCAAGATCAGTTGCTTGAGGTTTAGTTTTTTTATAAATGTATCTAAAAACTTTTGGTTCATCAATAATCTCACATGGCATAAGAAGGTTTTTATTGAATGGTTGAAATTTTCTGATTGTTGTAAATAAAGGTGACTTTAAAATTTTGATAAGTGGTTTATCTTTGATGTTTCCACCAGAAAAGTGTAAAAATATGCAAGGTTCAACTTCACCTTTATGGTTAATATGGACATATCTTCTTCCACCTGCGATACAACCAGTTACAAATGGGGCATCATTCCAGAAATCCATAGGCCATATTGGTTTATTTTCTCTTGCCCATCTAACAAACTCACCCAATTTTTTTCTCTGTTCAGGAGTTGCCATAAGTTCAGTTGATGGCTCTCTGCCAACTGGCATATAAAGGAAATACCATCCAAATATTGCACCTTTATTGATTAACATATCAAGAAATTTTTCATCTGTGACTGTTTCAGCATTGAGTCTTGTGTATGTTACAGAAAAACCAAATGGGATTTTGTTTTCTCTAAGTAAATCCATTGTGTTCATTAATTTTTGGTAAACTCCTTTACCCCTTCTTTCGTCAGTTTCTTTTTCAAATCCTTCAACACTTAAAACTGGCATAACATTTGCACAATCTTTTATTTTTTTAACCATCTCTTCATCAATTAGTGTTCCATTTGTGAAAACCTGAAATGCACAATCTTTATGTTTCTTATATATTTCAAATAAATCCTCTCTTATAAATGGCTCTCCTCCAAGAATGGTATAAAGATATGTACCCAACTCTTTTCCTTGACTTATTATTGAATTAATAACATCAAGAGGCAAATCATCTTTTCTTGTATATTCACCTGCATAACAACCAACACATTTTAAATTACATCTCATAGTAGGACT
>JAAYUH010000131.1 GCA_012517755.1 bacterium
AAAAACTCATAACTTTAGTTTTAATAATTTTAGCATTAGTAATGTTTGTAAAGGTATCAGTTTTTGCAGATCCATCTGATACAGGAGGTCCAATTCTTACGCTTAGAATAGAATCACAGGAATAATAAGATAGCAGAAAGTAAAAATTCTTATTTATGTAAATCTATATCATAATAATATTTTTTAATAAAGAGAAGGAGATTATTATAGAAAAAGATTTTATTAATATTAACAATTTTAAAAAAAGAAAATTAATCAAAAATTATAAATTTGATTCTTTAAATTATTATAAATCTATTTATAATAATTCACCTATTCCTTATGCTCTAAATAAAATCATCTTAGATAAAGATGAAAATCCAGTTGATTTTGTATTTATTGATGTAAATAAATCCTTTGAGAAATTAATAAATTTGAAGAGAGAGAATATAGTTGGGAAATTTGGAAAAGATATTTTTCCAAACATTGATAAAAAAGTTATAGAAGAATATGGTTCTGTTGCGTTAAATAAAAAAAGTGATTCATTTAAATTTTACTCTTTTGATTTAAAAAAGCATTTTTTAGTAAATGCTTTTAGTTCAGAAAAAAACTATTTTATAGTTTTATTTGAAGATATAACCGATTCAATAGAAAAGGAAACAAGGTTAAATAAACTTTTAAACTATCAGTTAATAGTTCGTAAAATTAATTATTTAATAAATTATTGTAAAGATGAAAAGGAGTTTTATAAAAAAGTATGTGACGAAATAATTAAGATAGATGGGGTAATTTTTGCATGGATAGGTTTAAAAAGCAAAGATTATATGGTAAAGCCAGTTTCCTATAGCGGAGTTTTAAGTGATTATTTAAAAAGTATAGAAATAAAATGTGATGATTCACCATTAGGTTCAGGTCCTACTGGAAAATCGATTAAAAATAATGAAAATATAATAATAAATAATATTTCTATTGATGAGAGCTTTAATCCATGGAAAGAAAAAGCTTCCTTATATGGAATAAAATCGATATCAGCATTTCCAATCACTTATGAAGAAGAAGTTATTGGAGCATTAACTGTTCATTCTGATAAAGAAAATTATTTTAATAAAGACATTGTTAATGTTTTAAATGAAATTAGTAATGATATTGGAATAGGTATAAGAAAATTTATAGACAAGAAGAAAATTATTGATAAAACAAAAGAACTTGAGGATACTATTGATAATATGTTATCATCATTCTCCAAAATAATATCATTAAAAGAGCCTTATACTGGAAACCATTCATTAAGAGTGTCGGAACTTGCATTAATAATTGGAAATGAGATGAAGTTAGCTGAAGATAGATTGTTAGCTTTAAAATTTGCTTCATTTTTACATGATTTAGGAAAAATATTTATTCCATCAGAAATATTAAATAGATATGGAAAATTAACTCCTCATGAATTTAATTTAGTTAAAGAACATGTTATAAAAAGTTATGAAATAGTTAAAGATATAAAATTTCCATATCCAACTCATGAAATAATTTTACAACATCACGAGAGAATTGATGGATCAGGTTATCCAAATGGTTTAAAAGGAGATGAAATATTATTAGAAGCAAAAATTCTTGCTGTGGCAGATGTTGTTGATGCTATGATATCAAATAGACCTTATAGATCAAAACTCTCTTTAGACGATATTTCAGAAGAGTTAATAAAAAATAAAAATATCAAATATGATGAGAGGGTTGTCGAAGCAACCCTCAAGATATTAAAAAAATTTGAGTTAAATAATATTACTTAGATAGTTTAATTATAAATTGAACTCTACTCTCTGAATTGATAGGTTTTCCAATAAAAGTATCAATAGAATCTGTTAGCTTTTTCTTTTCAAGAATTTCATTTCTACTTTTTTCATATTCATCTTTTCCTATTTTAACTCCATCCTTCATTTTTGAAATAGAATCAACTGTAAAATTTAATCCAGGAAAATTTCTATTTAAAACTTTACCACCAGAAGATAGAATTTTTAAAGTCTCTAACAGTTGGGAAAAA
>JAAYUH010000132.1 GCA_012517755.1 bacterium
ATGGATAATGATAGGCATACTCATTTCTATTGCAAATTCTATCTGTTTTTTAAAAACCTCAATTTGGGTCTCCTTTGGGGATAAATTTCTATAGTAATCAAGCCCAATTTCTCCTACTGCAACTATTTTTTTATTGTTTTTAATTATTCTTTCAAATTCAAAAAGGTACTCGTTTTTAAAACTTTTTGCATCATGAGGGTGGAAACCTACTGCTCCAAAAAAATAATTATATTTTTTTGTTAAATTATTAGAATTTATAGATGATCTATAATCATAACCAACATTTAAAAAATAGTTTATATTTGAACTTAATGCTCTTTTTATAACCTCTTCTCTATCTTTATTAAAATCTGGCATATCAAGATGAGTATGAGAATCAACAAAAAAATTATCCATAAAATCTATTTTACAATAAATTTACTTTTTAACAATTATATTTACTGATTTTTAAAATAGAGATTCAAAATATCATCACTATTCATATATGTTAACTCAATAATGTTGTTGCCTAAACTTACTAATTCTTCTATTATTTTGAGACCTATATAGTATCCCTGCTTTAATTTCTTGTCTCCATCATAAGTAAAGTAATTCATCATAATTTGATTATCCATTTCAATATTTAAAAGATTTATAATATCTTTTTTAATTTCATCTTCATTTTTATTTAAAATTTCAA
Source organism: bacterium (assembly GCA_012517755.1). Classification (GTDB taxonomy): domain Bacteria; phylum Caldisericota; class Caldisericia; order B22-G15; family B22-G15; genus JAAYUH01. The sequence continues at coordinate 680 of JAAYUH010000132.1, forward strand.
ACTTTTCTTGAGGAATAAAAAGTGCCATAGCTTCGTTTTTAGGATTTATATCTAAGAAATAAATTGAAAAATATGTTGCGACTCCTTCATAAATCATATAATCTTTAAATTTTAATTTTTTTGTATCAAATTCTTTATATCTAAAATTCCTTACAAGATGGTTAAATTCATGAGGAACAAGGATATTTATGTTTTCATCTATTAATCTCTCGAGTCCAAAATATAGAAAAGGTTTATCAGACATTAAGGATGTTCCATCAATATGATTAAATCCAATAAGAAAATATACATCAAAATCTTCATTAAAATTTAGAATCTCTTTTGCTCTATCAATTAAACTTAAAATTTTAGAAATATAGCCATTTTTTATTGCCTCTTCACTATTTTTAATCAGTTTATCAAAATCTGTAGTTTCTACATAAATTAAAAGATTATCTAAATCAGTAAAATAAAGATATTTTAACATCGCATCAAAAACCTTTTTATATTTTAAATAATATTTTTCTTTCCAAATCTCTTTTGTTATTTTTTTGTCTTCATCATAAAGATTTTTTAATTCTTCAAAACCAACATAAACACTCATACATTTCATTATATCAATATCCAATAATTTTTTTAAATAATTATGCTTTTCCAAATCTGATTATCAAAGAAGTTAACAAAAATATTTGAATCATTTAGTTAAAATAGAAAAATAGATGAGAAATTTTTATATAAGTATCAAAAAATAACTTAGTTAACAAAAAAGGTACTCTACTTTTGTAAACTATTTTAAAAATGACTTGGACTTTATATGAAGACTTTAAAGAAATCATCTAAACTCTTAATCAATGACTTAGTCTTATATGAAGGTTCTGAAAAACTCATCCAAACCATCATTTCTGAGGGAGATAGGAATTTATTTTATAGATGGAAAAACTGGATTCCAGTTTTCACGGGAATGACAAAAGAATTACACAGGAATGACATAAGAATTACACGGTGATGATAATAAACACTGTTTTTCCTTCAAAAGTGGAAATTTATATTATCGATTGAAATACTGGATTTCCGCTTTCGCGGGAATAACATAGAGAACTGGAAGGATGAACTGGATTCCCATTTTCATGGGAATGACAAAATAGAGGAACTGGATTCCCGTTTTCACGGGAATGACGAAATATTTACATGGGAATGACAAAGTAGATGCTGGATTCCCATTTTCACGGAAATGACAAAAGAATTACACAGGAATGACATAAGAATTACACGGTGATGATAATAAACACTGTTTTTCCTTCAGAAGTGGAAATTTATATTATCGATTGAAATACTGGATTCCTGTTTACACGGGAATAACAAAATAGAAGTTTTTTCAATAATCTCTATAAATAATTATCTTGAAATATATTTCTTTTTTGATATAAATATACATAGATATTGG
>JAAYUH010000133.1 GCA_012517755.1 bacterium
AATAATATTAATTGGATTAGGAATAGTAATAATTTTAATAATGATTTTTCTTTTTAAAAAAGAGACCTTTTGATTTTGTTACAAAACTTGAATCTTCATTAAAAGACCAGTTTATAAATTTTCAAAATTTAATTCATACTGAACTTAATTCAACATGTGATGATTTTCAAAAGATAAAAGATGAAATTTCAGATCAAAGAACTAAAACTCTTGAGTCACTGAATAAATTAAGTGATGCTTTACATGAAATTACAACACAGCAAGAAGAGGTGCAAAAAATAGGACAAAAACTATAGGACCTTTTACAGCCACCAAAAACTCGTGGTAGTTTTGGTGAGGTTATATTAGAAGAACTTTTAGACAGAGTTTTACCAAAAGGAATATGCGAAAAACAATATTTAATTGAAGGGTTGGAAAAAGTCGATGTTGTAATAAAGATTAAAGATATTATTATTCCTGTTGATGCAAAATTCCCAAGAGATGACTATCTTAGATATTTAAATGAAAAATCTGAAGATGAGAAAATTAAATATTGGAAAAATTTTGAAAATGCAATTATGAATCAGATTAGAAGTATCAAAGATAAATATATTAAACCTGAAAAAGGAACATCAGATTTTGCAATTATGTTTATTCCATCTGAATCAATATATTATGAAACAATATCAGAGAAAAATTATTTAGGTGAGAAATCCAGGCTTTTTGAATTTGCACAGGAAAATAAAGTTATCCCAGTAGGTCCTAACACCTTTTATGTTTTTTTACAGGTTATCGCTATTGGGATTAGAAATCTTGAAATAATTAAAAGTGCAAAGAAATTACAGGAATATTTATCCAGTCTTCAGAAAAATTTTGAAAATTTCTATTTAAAATATGAAGAGATTGGTAAAAGTCTTAACAGAGCAGTTGAAGCATACAAATTAGGTGATCAATATATTGAAAGATATAAAAATCAATTAGATACTACACTCCAATTAGAAGAATTAAAGGAGTTAAGAGATAAAGAGGAAAAAAATCAAGAAACACCATCTGAAATAAATGATAAAATTAATAGTGATAATTTAGATTTTTAAAGAAATAAGAATAAAGAATAGAAGATTTAGTTAATTTTAAAAATGTAGAAAAATAAGAATTTATAGAAATTTAATAAATATTAATTTATAACTAATTGATCTTATTAAATTAGAAAATATAGAATAATCTCTCAAAATTTAAAATATGTTGATAAATTTATTGAAATAGAAAATTATATACATAATAATGAGATCAAATAGCGCAATCCGGAAAACTGATATAGATAATTCCTATTTATATGATCTTCAAAGGAATCTAATTGATATCCATAATTTTATAAAATTGAAATTAATTTATGTTTAAAAATAAAAATTAAATATATGAATAGACAAATATGTATTTTTATTTTAAAAAATACTAAATTGTAAATATGAATTTAAATGATTTAATAATTATTAAATGAAATAAGAAATAATTTGCAAATTATTATATATTATTATCTTGCAATTGAAAAAATTTTTCATTATAATTATATAAAGGAGGTGATATTATGCCAGGAGGAGATGGAACTGGACCAGTTGGTTTTGGTCCTATGAGTGGAAGAGGTTTTGGTTTTTGCGCTGGATTTAATAGACCCGGATTTCTTGCTCCTTTCGGAAGATTTGGATATGGAGGTGGTTTTAGATTTGGAAGAGGTTTTGGAAGAGGATGGTTTTGGAGATCACAATTGTATTTGGGAAATCCTTATTTATTTAATCCTTATTATCAAGGTCAATATACTACTTCAAATGAATTAGAAGATCTTAAAACTGAAAGAGATAATATAAAAGCGATGTTGGAAGATATTCAAAAAAGAATAGAAGAGTTAGAAAAATCTGAAACATAAAATTTAAAAAATGTCTGTTGAAGTTGATAAGAATAAATGCACTGGTTGTAAGATATGTGAGAAGATATGTCCAGTAAATGCAATTAAAATTATAGATAAAAAAGCAGTAGTTTTTGATAATTGTATTGATTGTGGTTTATGTATTAATAACTGTCCATTCAACGCTTTAAGTTTAAAAAGTGGAGTTTTAGAAAGATATTCAAAGCCAAAGTATGTTGATGATAATTTTTATAAAAGAGGAGAAAACAGAGTGAGTAAAATGGATGATCAAACAAATTGGAGAGGTATGGGAAGAGGCATGGGAATGGGAAGGCAAGGTATGGGAAGAGGAATTGGTAAGACGAGAGGATTAGATAGAAGCATGAGTAATTTTGATAAAGTTTATCCTAATGAGAATAAAAATATTATAGATAATAAAGATGAGATTGAAAAATTAAAGAAAGAAATAGAAGATTTAAATAAATTATTGAGTTCTTTTCAAAAAAAATTAAAAGAATTGGAAAGTAAAAAGGAGAAATAAAAATGAAAATTTGTATTACCTCTATGGGTGAAACAATTGATTCTCAACTCGATCCACGTTTTGGAAGATGTAATTATTTTATAATTTATGACACAGAAAGTACAATTTATAAAGTTTTAAAAAATGTTGCATCTAATATAAGTCATGGAGCAGGCATAGAATCAGTTCAAACAATATTAAAAGAAAATGTAGATGCAGTTATAACTGGTAATCTTGGTCCAAATGCTTTAAGAGCTTTAAATACCTCAAATATTAAAATTATGACAAATATTAGTGGAACAATAAAGGAGGTTATTGAAAAAATAAAAAATAAAGAGATATCTTTTTAAATGATAATATCAATTGCAAGTGGAAAAGGAGGGACAGGTAAAACTTTAGTTGCTACCAATTTAGCTTCTTCAATTGAGAATGTTCAAATTATTGATTGTGATGTTGAAGAACCTAATGTATGTTTATTTTTAAAACCAAAAATTGAAAAGAGGAGTGATGTTTTAAATTTTATTCCAGAAGTTGATGATAATTTATGTGATGGATGTGGTGAATGCGAAGATTTTTGTGAATTTAATGCAATAATAATGATAAAAGAAAAAGCTTTAATATTTCCTGAACTATGTCACAATTGTGGTGGTTGTAGAATTATTTGTAAATTAAATGCAATTAAGGAGACTTATTATAAAGTTGGGACTATATTTGAGGGTAAAGGTAATTCTATAGATATTGTGTATGGAGAACTTGAGATTGGAGAACCAGTACCAACAAATGTGATTAGAGAAGTAAAAAAGAAAATAGATAAAAATAAGAATGTGATAATAGATTCTCCACCTGGATCTTCGTGTTCATTTGTTGAATCTGTCAAGGGTAGTGATTTTACCATTCTTGTAACTGAGCCAACTCCATTTGGACTACATGACCTTAAAATTACAGTTGATGTTTTAAGAAAGATGAATATACCTTTTGCTATTATAGTGAATCGTAGTGGGTTAGGAGATAAAAATGTTTATAAATATTGTGAAAATGAAAAAATTCCTATTCTTTTAGAGATTCCATATGATAGAAAAATTGCTGAAATTTATTCAAAAGGCGAACTGATTATATCCTATTTTTCAGAATACAAGAATCAATTAATTGATGTCTATAAAAAAATAAAAGAGATGATTTAAAAATGAATGAGTTAGCTATTGTTAGTGGTAAAGGCGGAACTGGTAAAACAACAATTGCATCATCCTTTTCATCACTTTTAAAAAGATGTATCATAACAGATTGTGATGTAGACGCTTCTAATTTATATCTTATTTTAGATCCTGAAATTTTTGAACAGAATGAATTCAAGGGTTCAAAGGTTGCAAAAATAGATGAAGACAAATGTATTTTATGTGGAATTTGTAGAGAAAATTGTAGATTTGATGCAATATCTGAAGATTATATTGTTGACGAAATTTCATGTGAAGGTTGTAAAGTATGTCAACTTGTTTGTCCTCAAGATGCAGTTAAGATAGTGCTAAAAATTACAGGTTCTATCTATAAATCAAAAATAAAAAAAGGTTTTTTATTTTATGCAGATCTTTTACCAGGCGAAGGAAGTTCAGGAAGGTTAGTTACAAATTTAAGAACAAATTCAAAAATTTTTTCTAATTTCGAAAATATTGATGAAATATTAATTGATAGTGCTTCAGGAATAGGTTGTCCTGTTATATCATCTTTAACAAATGTAAATAAAGCAATTATTGTTACAGAACCAACAGTTTCTGGAATACATGATCTTAAAAGAATTTTAAGTTTACTTATTCATTTTAAAATAAAAAGTTATGTATTAATTAATAAGTATAATATTAATGAAGAGAAGAGTTATGAAATTGAAGATTTTTGTAAAAAAGATAATATAGAATTAATTGGAAAAATTCCTTTTGATGAAATTGTTGTTGAGGCAATGGTGAATGGAAAGAGTGTGATAGATTATTCACCTCAAAGTAAGATTTCAAGTATAATAAAAGAGATTTTTAAAAAAGTTTATTTAAAATGAAAGAAGATTTAGTTTTTGGTCCTGTTCCTTCAAGAAGGTTAGGAAAAAGTTTAGGAATAAATAATATCCCGCCTAAAATTTGCACATATACATGTGTTTATTGTCAATTGGGAAGAAGTCTTAAAATAGAGATAGAAAGAAAGGCCTACTACAATCCAGAGGAGATATTTGCTTCTGTTAAAAATAAGATTAAAAAAGTAAAAGAAAGTAAAGAAAAAATTGATTATTTAACATTTGTTCCTGATGGAGAACCTACACTTGATATAAACTTAGGTAAAGAAGTAGATTTGTTAAAAGAATTTGATATTCCAATTGCTATAATTACCAATTCAAGTTTGATAAATAGAAAAGATGTTGTTAAAGATCTATTAAAATTTGATCTAGTTTCAATAAAAGTTGATGCTATTTCTGAATTTTATTGGAAAAAAATAGATAGACCAAATCATCTACTCAATTTAAATTCTATTTTAAATGGCATTAAAAGTTTTGACTTAATATATAAAGGGATTCTTATTTCTGAAACAATGGTTATTAGAGGGATTGATTACAAAAATGAGTTTGAGAAAATAGCAATATTTCTTTCATCATTAAAATTTCTTAAAAAGGCATATATTTCAATTCCAATTAGACCTCCAGCAGAAAATTGGGTAGAACCTCCTGATGAACAATTTCTAAATGAAGTATATTATAAATTTAGTAAATATTTAGGTGATAAAGTCGAATATCTGATAGGTTACGAAGGAAACGCTTTTTACACATCAGGGAATATCAAAGAAGATATTTTAAGTATAACATCAGTTCATCCTATGAGAGAAGATGCTATAGAAAAACTTTTAAAAAATACAAATTCAGATTGGAAGGCGATAGAAGAACTTATAAATGATGATTTAATAAAAGAGGTTTTATATAAAGGTCATAAATTTTATTTAAAGAAATTTTACAAAAATAGATAAAAGGTTAAAAAGAGAGTAAAATTTTGGATAGGTCTTAAAATATTAATCAGATGGTTAACAGATAGACAGTCACAATATTAACCATAAATAAGTTTAGATCATCAAACCACTCTTTTTAAGAATAAACTTTTTCTTATCCAACTTGAACTAAATCACATGATTTAATTCATTTATAATTATTAGTGAACAAGTGAGACTGTCTACTTTGTTCACTTAACCTATTTAAATACAAAATATCTTCATAATAATTAATTAAATCTGATCTATCTGATTCCAATATCTTTCTGAACTTTTTCAACAATAATGCAAGCCTTGATCCTGATACTTTATAAATAAAAAATATTATAATGGTATAATACAATTGTACACAATTTAAAGGAGTTTATAAAGAATGAAAAATGAAAAAAAAGAAGAAAAAGAGAAAAAACAAAATATCATAAAAATAAAAAATATAATTATGAAAGTTCTAAATGAGAATGGTTTTAAAGATGCAAAAATAATTCTTTTTGGTTCCAGAGCAAAGGGTGATTTTAAAACTCTTAGTGATTGGGATTTTTTGATTGTTTTGAAAAAAGAATTAAGTATGCAAGAAAAACGGGACATAAGTCATTTCATTAGAAAAGCACTTGCAGATATATACATACCAAGTGATGTAATAGTGAGGTCAGAAGATGAAGTTGAAAGAAGGAAGAATGTAATTGGCAGTGTAATTAGAAGTGCAATCAAAACAGGAATAGTAATATGATAGATGAAGAAACTAAAAAATGGTTGATAAAAGCATTAAATGATTATAAAACAGCAAAACAGTTAGTCAATCTTTCAGAAGAAGAAATTATTACAGATACATTATGTTTTCATTGTCAACAATTTATAGAAAAGGCACTCAAAGCATTCCTTGTGTTGAATAAAATAGAGTTTGAGAGAATTCATAATCTTGAATATCTTGTTAAGTTGTGTGGAGATATTGATAAAAGTTTTGAATGGATATATGAAGCAGTGAGAAAACTTTCACAATATGCAATAGAAATTAGATATCCTGATGAGTTTTACATTCCAACTATTGATGAAGCAAGAGAATGTTTTGAAATTACTTCAAATGTAAAAGTGTTTATTTTAGAAAAGTTTGGTATAAAAGACGAGGAAATTAAATAATGCTTGATAAAAAATATAGTAAACTAAATAGATCTTTTGAAATTTGTAACATTAGCAATTATAAACATTTTAAAAAAAAATAAAAGAAAGTGTATAACTCCATAACACCCTAACCAAAAATAAAATCTGATTTCCCAAATTGAATTATATTTTTTCCTTTTTTACACTTTCATCAATAAATCATATTTCATAAGAGTATTATACATACTAACAAAACAAATTAGTGAACAAGTGAGACTGTCTACTTTGTTCACTTAACCTATTTAAATACAAAATATCTTCATAATAATTAATCAAATCTGATCTATCTGATTCCAATATCTTTATGAACTTATGCAATAATAATGCAAGACCTGATCCCAAAATTCCTAATATAGTTAACACAGGATTTCATATAAAAGTTAAAAATGGAATTACTATTGAAGA
>JAAYUH010000134.1 GCA_012517755.1 bacterium
AAAAAGAATTAAAATAATTAAAAAGAGAATAATTATAATTTTTTTTACCATGGTTCCAAAATTTTAAATGGCACCTCCTCTTCAACTTCTCCCATTATTACAACCTCGGGATTAAGATTAATTTTAAATTTTTCATAAACCCTTTCTCTCACCATTTTCATTAGAGAGATAATATCATTAAATGTTGCATTTCCTCTATTAAAAATAAAGTTGGCATGAAGAGTTGAAACCTCTGCATCACCAACTCTTAATCCCTTGCATCCCGCTTTTTCAATTAAATAACCCGCCTTATTATCACCCTCGTTTTTAAAAACACAGCCTGCTGTAGGATAATTAAGAGGTTGCGTTAGTTTTCTCTTATTAATTTTATATTTCAGAGTTGAAAAAATATTCTCTTTTTTTGATTTTTTTAGTTCAATTAGTGCTTCTAAAACGATCAATTTTTTTTCAATTACTAACGATTTTCTATATGAAAAACCAATTTCCTCTTTTGGTAAAATATAAATTTCGCCAAAACTATCCATAACTTTTATTTCTCTTAGATAGTCACTTATTGAAGAGCCATCAGTTCCTGCATTCATTGCTATAACTCCACCAAGAGCCCCTGGTATTCCATGTAAAAATTCAAGGCCAGAAAGTTCGTTTCTAACTGAAATTGAAATTAGTTCATACAAAAGAACTCCACTTTCAGATGTTATTAAATTGTTTTTAATTTTCTTTTTGTTAAAATTTTCTTTTGAAATTCTTATTATTATTCCTCTCACTCCTCTATCAGAAATAAGAAGATTTGAGCCATTTCCCATCAGATAAACAGGTATGTTATTATCTTTCCCGAATTTTAAAGTCAATCTTATATCATCATAATCTTTGGGAATTATTAAATAATCAACATTACCCCCAACTTTAAATGTTGTCATATTTTTAATCTCAAAATCTTTATAAATTTTACCTTTAATTTGGTTAAACAAAATTTCGTCTTTCAATTTCAATTAAGAACTCCTTAACTAAATTCTTAATTTTACCAAGACCCATAAAAATAATAACATCATCTTTTTTAATCTCGCCCTCTAAAAATAGAATAACACTTTTTTTATCAAGATAGAATATCCTTTTATTGTTATATCTTTTCTCTGCTTCTTCTAAAATCATCTCTATATCAGCCCCATAAGTATCAGTTTCATCAGCTGGATCTATTGGTAGAAGTATAATTATATCACTTAATTCAAAACTTTCTGAATATTCTTTAAAAAGATTTTTCACTCTCGAATATCTATATGGCTCAATTACTGATATTATTCTTCTGTTTTTGAAATAGTCCCTTGCTGTTTTTAAGGTCACACCTATCTGCGTAGGATGAAGAGCGCAATCATCAATAACAGTAAAATTTTTATCATAAACTATCTCAAATCTCCTTTTTACTCCCTTAAAACCTTTTAAAATTTCTAACACATCATTAATATTTAAACCCTCTTCAATAGATGCGAGAATAACTCCGAGTGAATTTAAAAAATTTTTATCCCCTGGAATTGAAAGTTCCAAATCCCCAATTTTTTTATGTTTGTAAAAAACTTCTCCAATTGTCTTTAAGTTAAATTTTTCTTTTATCTTACCAAAAATTGTTGCATCTTCATTTTCAATTGAGTATGAAAGAATCTCTTTTTTAATTTTATCTTTTAACTCAAAACTATTTGGACAATCATAAGATAAAATCACTTTTTCAGATTTTGATTTTTCAATAAACTTTAAAAAACTCTCTTTAAGCAGATTGAAATCTCCTTTAAAAGGACCATCAATGTTGAGATGATCTCTATCAATGTTTGTAATTATTGGAAGATAGATATCAAAAACGAGAAATGATTCATCATGTTCATCTGTTTCAAGAATAAAATATTCACCAACACCAATTGAACTTCCAAAATAAAAATCATCATTTTCTCCTCCAAAATAGAGTGATGGTGATAATCCAATTTTTTTAAATAGATAACTTAGTATTGCTGTTGTAGTTGTTTTTCCATGTGATCCTGCAACTGCAATTACTTTTTTATTTTCTGTAAATTTTTTAACAAAATCTACTCTATGATAAATTTGTTTATTTGTTTTTTTTGCTTCAACTAATTCTATATTATCTGGTTTAATTGCTGATGAGTAAATAATCACATCTGAATCTAAAATGTTTTCGTAGTTATGATTTAAAAAAATTTTAACTCCCTTTTTTTCGAGTTCTTTAAACTTTTCATTGTAAATTATATCTGAACCTGAAACCTTATAACCACTTTCAACCAAGAGATTTGCAAGGGATAACATTCCAACACCACCAATTCCAATTAGATGTACTCTATTTTTTTCTATCATATAAAATCTCCTTTAATATTATACTTTTTGTATCAGGGAAAGGAAATTCAGTAAAATTTTTTTTATATTCATCTAAATTCTTCATAAATTCATTTAAAATTTTTGGAAAATTATCTTTATCATCTTCTTTAAAGATAACTCCAATTTTATAATTTTTAATCAATTCACAATTTTTATTTTGATGTTCACTATTTTTTATTGGGATAACAATTGCTGGTTTTTTTGAATATATTATCTCCCAGATTGTTGATGAACCACCTCTTGAAATTACAAAATCAGACGCCCCATAAGCATATTCTATATCATTTATATAATCTAAAATAACTGTATCAAATTTGAATTCTTGATTGATTTTTACATTTCCTTTAATTATAATTCCCTGTAGGTTGAGTTTAAAAAATTCATCTTCAAACTCCTTAACTAAATCAAGAAGAAACTTTGAACCTCCACTTCCTCCAAAAAGAAGAAATGTTATTTTGTTATCTTTTAAATTAAATCTTTTAAAAGCTTCTCCTTTATCAATTTTTCCTATTTTTTCTCTAACTGGCATACCACTCATAACAATATTATTAGAATTCAAATAGTTTTTTGATTCATAAAAAGAGATAAAAACCTTTTCAGCTTTTTTTGAAAAAGTTTTTATAACCTTACCCGGAATAGAATTCTGTTCATGAAGATAATATGGAATTTTTAACAATCTTGTTATAAAAAGTATTGGAAAAGAAACATAACTACCAAAAGCAAAAACTTTATCTGGTTTCTCCTTTTTTATAATAGAAAAAGATTTGAATAGTGAGATAAAAATTTGAAAGTAGAAGAGTTTATCAGAAGGTGCACCAATTGGTAAATTTATAAATTTTTCATTACTTTCCTTTAAAATTTCTATCTCCCTTTCTCTTTTTCCAATTGTATAAAAAATATCGATGTCATTCTCTTTCAAATATTTTCCAATAATCAACGCTGGATAAATGTGCCCTCCTGTTCCACCTGTTGAAATTAAAATTTTCATTCTACAAACCTCGATATATTTAACAAAATACCAGCCTCAATACCACTTATAAGAAGAGATGAACCACCATAACTTATAAATGGAAGGGTAAGACCTGTTACAGGAAAAAGTCCGAGATTCACACCAACTACAATTATTGCTTGAGAAAAAATATGAGTTGTGATTCCAAAAGATAGAATCTTGAAGAAAACATCTGATACTTTCATTGATATTGAATAACCTCTCACAAGAAGAAGAAAAAATACAAAAATAACTACTGCTCCTCCAATCAAACCAGTTTCTTCACAGATTAAAGAAAAGATAAAATCTTTAGAAAGGAGTGGAACATAAAGAAACTTCTGCTTTCCATTCATATAACCTGAACCAAATAATCCCCCTGAACCAATTGCAATAAGAGATTGTACAATTTGATAACCCTCTTGAGTTATTCTTTTAAATGGATATAGTGTTCCTATAATTCTATTGAGCCAATCTTTTCTTAATAAAACAAAAATAGGAGCAAAGATCAAAAGTGAAAAAGGTATATAGAAATGTTTAGTTTTGTATGTTCCAACAAAAAGAAGAGATAAGAAGATGAGATATGTTAAAACAGCTGTACTAAAATCTGTCTCAAAAATAATCAACATCACTCCAATAAATGCTAAGGAGATTAAAGGAAACAAATCTCTCCCTTTTTCCCATAAAAAGTAATCTTTTGAAAGTATGTATGATGCAAAGATAATAAGTGAAAGTTTAAAAAGTTCTGATGGCTGAAAACTCAAACCAAAAAAATATATCCATCTTCTATATTCTATATTAGAACTTAAAAAAGGTATATAGACAAGTATTAAAAGTAAGAAAGAGACATAAAAAATTGGTCTTGCATATTTTATAAAAAATTTTTTTGGAATAAAGATAAAAATAAACATTGCTGCTATTGATATTATTGAGTATATCAAAAATCTTGTGAAGGTCTCCATTTTTCCATAAAGTATCAATTCAACACCAGATGCAGAAAATTGCCAAAGAAGGCCAAGTGAGTAAAGAATTATAAATATGAAGAAAAGTGTATAATCAATTTTTTTCATCTTTTTTACTTTTAACTACCTTGATAAAATAATCACCTCTATCTTCAAAATCACGAAACATATCAAAACTTGCACAGGCAGGAGATAAAATAACAAAATCACCCTTTTCTCCAATATCTAAAGAGATATCAACTGCCTCTTCAAGTAAATTTACTGGTATATAATTTTTATATCCTATTTCATCAAATATTTTTATAAAATCATCTTTTGTAGCACCAATAACAATTGCATATTTAGCTCTTTTTTTAACAACTTCACACAATTCTTTGAAATTGGTTCCTTTTTTACTTCCTCCAAGAATTATTATTGATTTATTTTCAGGAAATAATAGAAGTGCTTGAATTGATGATTCTGGTTTTGTTGATTTTGAATCATTGATAAAGGTTATACCATTTATAACATCCACAAATTGTAATCTATGTGGTAGACCTTTAAAATTCCTTAAAACATCTCTGATGGCTTCAATTTTTGCACCTAAAAGATAACTTGATAGAATAGATGAGATGATATTTTTTGAATTGAAATCACCTATAAGAGAACTTTCTTCCCTATCACAAACATAAATCTTCTCATTATTTATATTTATAAAAATCTTTTTATCTTTAAGAAATATACCTTCAACCTCTTCATTTAAAGAGAAAAAATATATTTTGCTTCTAATCTCTTTACTTAAATTTTTTACAATCTCATCATCATAATTTAAAACTGCAAAATCTTTTTCATCTTGATTTTCAAAAATCCTTTTTTTAAAGAAAAGATATTCATCCAAATCATCGTATCTATCAAGGTGATCTTCTTGAAAATTAAGGAATGTTGCAACTTTTGGCTTGAACTTTTCTATTGTTTCAAGTTGAAAACTTGAGACCTCAAGTACAAAAACTCCATCTCTTTCGTTTATCACAAGAGAGGACAATGGAATTCCTATATTTCCACCAA
>JAAYUH010000135.1 GCA_012517755.1 bacterium
TAACAATTTCTATTGCAATCATAATTTTTTTATTGATAAAAAAGAAAGATTTACCAAATATCTTTCTTTATTCATTTATACCTATTTTGATATTTTTAATATTATATCTATTTGTTCCATTTGATAAACTTTTTATAAATTTTCATCTTATTTTATTTAGAAATGATTTATGGTTATTAAATCCTGAAACAGATAGATTGATAGTTCTTCTGCCAGAAGATTTTTTTATAAGGTCTTTCCAAAAAATATTAATTTTTACCTCATTAACTCTAATTTATCTTTTCTCAATATTTAAGGCACTGGAGGTAAATTTTGAAAAAAGAGATAAATAATTTTCTTTTTTTTATGGAAAATTTTAAATCCTGCTCTCCTCATACAATAAGAGCATATAAAAGAGATTTAACTGATTTTTATGAATATTTAAAATCTGAAAACTTAGATTATAAAAATATCACAAGAAATGATATAAGAGGTTTTCTTCAAAAATTAAGAGATAAAAATTTAACAAAAAAAACTATATCAAGAAAAATATCTGGTGTAAGAAGTTTTTATAGATTTCTATTAAAAGAGGAGTATATCAATAAAAATCCGCTACTAACTCTTGAATTACCAAAAGTTGAAAAAAAACTTCCAACTTTTTTAACAGAAGAAGAGGTTTTAAAATTAATTAATTCTCCTAATAAAAATAACATTCTCGGATTAAGAGATTATCTAATATTAAAGATGTTATATTCTACTGGAATGAGAGTTTCTGAACTTGTGAGTTTAAGAATTTCTGAACTGAATCTTGAAAAGGGGGAGGTTATTATAAAAGGTAAAGGAAGTAAAGAGAGGGTAGTTTTTTTACCTGAAGATATTATAAATGATATAAATCTTTATTTACAAAAAAGAAAGAAAAATTCTAACTATCTATTTTTAAATAGAAAAGGGAAGTTATTAACAGATAAAGGAGTAAGACTACTTGTAGAAAAATATGCGAAAAAGGTGATCCCTTATAAAAAAGTCACACCTCATACTCTTAGACATACTTTTGCCACACATCTACTCACAAATGGTGCAGATTTAAGAAGTGTTCAGGAACTACTCGGTCATACAAAACTTTCAACAACTCAAATTTATACACATCTTACAAGAGAAAATTTGAAAAAAGTTTACGATGATTTTCATCCACACTCTCATAAAAATCAAAACAATGATTCTAAGGATACTTAATTTTCTCTTTTTCAAAAAGAATTTTTCCAATTCTGTCTTTTAAAATATCAATATTTATTTTTTTAAGAGCAGATATTAATATAGAATCCTTATCTTCATTTATAATTCTATCTATTTGATAATCATTTAATAGATCAATTTTATTATAAACATTTATGATTTTTATATCTCTATCCAATATTTCATTTAAAATTTCTCTAACTGTGGCTATATGTTTTTTATATGAATTAGAAGAAGCATCGACAAGGTGTATTATTAAATCAGAATAATTAATCTCTTCAAGAGTTGATTTGAAAGATGATATTAAAATTGGTGGCAATTTCTGAATAAAACCTACTGTATCAATAAATAAAATCTCCTTTTCATACTCTTTAAGATATGATTTTCTGACAAGAGTATCTATTGTTGCAAATAACATATCTTCAGTAAAAGTTTCTTCTGTAGTTAATGCATTAAAAAGAGTACTCTTTCCAGAATTTGTATAACCTACAATTGATACAATCGGTATTTTATTTTTTTCTCTTAATTTTCTTCTAATTTCTCTTCTTTTAGATATCTCTTTTAACTCTTTTTGAAGAGAATTTATCTTTTTCTCAATATTTCTTCTTTTAAGTTCAATTATTTTCTCACCTCTTCCTGCTCTTATACCTGTTATACCCATTTGTTGATCTAAACTTTTTCCAATTCCAACTATTGCTGGAAGTTCTGTTTTTAATCTTGCGAGTTCAACCTGAATTTTAGCCTCATTTGTTTTTGCTCTTTTCTCAAAAATTTCAATTATAAGATGAGGTCTATCTAAAATAAAAAGATTAGAAAATTCTGATATATTTTTTATCTGTGAATATGAAAGTGTCTCATCAAATATTAAATATTTTGCACCCAACCCTCTTGCATATGCTACAATCTCTTCAAGAGATCCTTTTCCAATATAAAATTTTGGATTAATTTCCCTTACTCTTTTTAAAATTTTATTTACTACCAAAAATCCTAAGGTTTTAGCAAGTAATTCTAACTCATCTAATGTCTCTTCAGGAAAATATTCATAATTTTTTCTTTCAATGAAACCTATTAATATTGCTCTATTATTAAAATATTTTAACCTATCCATAAAAATAGATAAACTAATTGGTTTATTATAGGACCTAATAATCTATTTATAACTCCAAAGAAAAGTAAAATTATTAAAATTAGAGAACCATAAATATCGATTTTTTGATTTTTTAATATATCTTGTGGATATTTAGAAATTAAACTGAATAAAATTTTTGAACCATCAAGAGGAGGTATTGGTATTAAATTGAAAATTGCAAGAACAACATTAATTATTACTCCATATTGAACAAAAACATTTAGATATGAAACTGATAATGCTGGCGATGGAAAAATTATAAATCTAAAAATCAATCCAAAGATAAAAGCAAGAAAAATATTAGCTAATGGACCTGCAATAGATGTTATTATTAAATCTCTTCTGATTTTTTTAAATCTATAAAAATTTATTGGGACAGGTTTAGCCCATCCAAAAGCTAAACTGAAATTCGTAGAAATCAATAATAATATTGGTAAAATGATTGTTCCAAAAATATCGATATGTTTTAATGGATCAAGTGTTAATCTACCATACTCTTTTGGTGTTTCATCTCCAAGTTTATATGCTGCATATCCATGAAAAAATTCATGAAAAACTATTGCAATTATAATTGCTGGAAATGTGAATAGAATTTTTAGAACGTTATCTAACCACATAATTTTTACCTTCCTTTCTAAAATTTTCAATAACAAAATTTACTTCATCTTCTAAGGTATGAAGGTTTCCATTTATAACCTCTTCTTTGACTTTTTCAAAAATATATTTAAAATCTCTTGATGGCTCAAAACCCATTGATATTAAATCTTTACCTTTTAATTTAATTTTGAGATTTGATAATTTAAAAATAAA
>JAAYUH010000136.1 GCA_012517755.1 bacterium
TCATATTCATCTTTTCCTATTTTAACTCCATCCTTCATTTTTGAAATAGAATCAACTGTAAAATTTAATCCAGGAAAATTTCTATTTAAAACTTTACCACCAGAAGATAGAATTTTTAAAGTCTCTAACAGTTGGGAAAAATTATTTTTTAATTCATTATTTAAAGTTGAAATAGCTAATGAAAGAGTTTTTACACCTTCTTTTAAACTATTTGATAGATCATTAAGACCATAAACTTTTTGACCATTCATCTCTCCACCACTTGTAATTATGTTTAAATTTTTCTTCAATTCAATATTTATATCTGCAATTTGTGATACAGGATTTAAAGCCTCTTTAAATGAATTTAAAGAGGTTAAAATCATCTCATTTCCATCTCTTATCTTTTGTAGTGCATCTTTTAGTTGAGGGATAGATAAAATTGTTGTTCCATCAGGAAGAGTTCCGCCATCAATCAAAATTTTTATTAGATACTCTTCGTTTTTCAAATTTTCTAAAAGTTTTGCTTTTAATGAAGGGTCTATATTAGTTAAAATATCTTGATTAACTTTATTAATGTTTCCAATATCTTTAATAATTTTTGTATATACATCTAAAATTTGAATTAAATTCGAAAGATTTGAATTCGAAACTTGTAGGGAACTTATTATTGGATCAAGATTCGATGGAATATTCTTTAAAAGTTTCAATTTTTCTTCGTCAATATTATTTGATATCATAAGTAACGAATCTCTATGGGCATCAATTCCTAATGATATTAAATTTAAATTTTCTATGCCTTCTTTTAATTTATTTAAATCCATCTTCGATATATTTGCTTCACTATTTTTTATCAACTCATCAAGAAAATCTTTTTGAATTTTCGTTAAATTCGCTAAACCATCTAATCCATTATACAACTCATCGAAAACTTTAATCGATGGAATCTCAACAGATGGATATGTTGGTGAGATAGAAATCATTAATTCAGGAATATCAATTTTATCACTTTCAAATTCAAAATATGAACTCCCTTCACTGTCAAGTATTGTTATAAGATTTATCAAATATTTTAATCCAGAAATTACTGGCTTTGTATCTCCACTTAAACTTATATCTTTAACACTCTCTACATCTATTGATGTTGAAATGGTCATAAGAAGAGGAACAATTTTTGAATCTTTTATCATTTTGCTTTTTCCACTTATCTCTACTCTTAGTTTTCCATTTTTTCCAGTTATATTCTCCAATTTCTCCTCTTTTCCGTTAAGATAATATTTCACACTTATTTCGAAAGGCAGCTCTTTAATATAATTTCCTCTGTAGTATGTATCTTGAATTCCACTGCTTTCCCCTTTCACTATTGCATAGTTATCTTTTATTTCGATTTCTCCTTCTCCATAAATCTTTTTTACATCAACAAGTTCATCAATGGGATCTTTAATCTCATAATCTCCGCTTCCTCTTACTCTAATCCAATCAACAACTATCTTGTCTTTAAAATTTCCATATGGATCACTTAAAACATAGACTGTTTCATTGTCATAAACTTTAGTCTGTGAATATATAGAAAAAATTGGAATAAATAATAATGTTAAAATTGTTGCTAATATAATTGTTTTTTTCATATTAAACCTCCTTTTTATTCAATCCTATAGATAATAATTTAATTAATTTATCAAAAACCTTTATAACACTTGGTAAAAATATTAATGTAACTATTGAACTTATAAATGCACCTCTTGCTAAACTTCCCATAGTGAGGTTTACAAGTTTAATATCACTCATAAGAGCAGATGGAAGAGTCATTAATATCATTGTTCCAGCACTTGTTAAAATTGAGTGAGAACTCCATTTGACTGACTCTGATGCTGCTTCAGTTGGACTTAATCCCTCTTTTCTTTCCTCTTGATATCTTGATAAAATTAGAATAGAGTAATCAATTGTTGCTCCAAGTTGAATTGTATTTAGAAGGGCTGGTATAAAAAATGGAGTCTTTAAATTGATCAATAAATAATAAGCAATGTTTATCCAGATAGCACTTTTTATAACAGTTACTAAAATAAATGGTGAAAAGATAGATAAAAATCCTAAACCAATAATCAATAAAATTAAATAAAATGAAATATTTGAAGTCTTATTATAATCATTTTCTGCAATCTCGCCTAAATCACTAAGTAAAATTGACTCTCCTGTGAAGTAAAATTCTCCTTTCATATTCTCATTAATAAAATCCTTCAATCGTTCTCTCAACTCTATTCCCTTTTCTTCATTTGGTGAATACTTTGAATAGATAAAACAAACCTCATAATTTTCTCCTATAAATCTATTCTTCACATCCTCAGGCAAAAATTCTATTGGAATTGTTGGGTCTAAAATTGTTGAATAGTGAATTATATCCTGAACCCCTTCCATCTCTTTTATCTTTTTTATTGTATTAAGAAAATCTTCATTTCCTTTTTTTGAAATTAAATAAAAACTATCTCTTTCACCATATACATCTCTTAATGTTTCAAGAGTTTCGATTGATTCAAGATTATTAGGTAAAAAGGGTGTAACATCATAAACTAACTCAACTTTTTTTGACCCAAAGTAAGAGGTGATTGAAATTATTATAAAAATTATCAAAAATATATATGAATACTTTGAAATATATTTTCCAATGTTTCCAAGGCTTAAAGGAACAACGCCATGTTCTTTGCCAACAACAACTTTATCAAAAATCAAAAGAAGAGATGGAAGAAACAAAAATGAACAGAGTATAGAAATGGCGACACCTCTTGTTAATATCCAGCCTGCTTGGTTAAATAAAGAGAGCCTACCAAATGTTAGAGCAAAAAAGCCAGCAATGGTTGTCAATCCACTTAAAAGAATAGGTCTAAACATTTTTGTTAGAGCATCTTCCATTGCCAATTCTTTGTCTAATTTTCCTCTACCTTCAATATATCTATGATACAAAAATAGGGAATAATCAAGAGTAACTGCAAGTTGAAGAACAGATACGATAACATTTGCCAAAAAATAGACTTCGGTTTTTGTAATAGATGTTATCGCGATATTTATAATTACACCTGAAATCATTGATATAATTATAAAAATCGGGCCCCAGATTCTTGGAAAAGTTAAAATAAGGAAAATTAAAACTAATAGAACACCAATTAGAAAATATTTTTCAACAGAACCTGCGAAATGATCTGCAAGTTCATTGGATATAACATCATTACCTGTTATAGATGCACCTTCTGGAAGTATTGATTTTATTGACTCTATCTCCTTATTATAAGTTTCGTTTGCATTCAATATGACAACTATCTTAAAATAACCATCTTTAAACCAATCCGAAGTCCCTTTATCCCAAAGCTCGATAGGAACAGATATATCTTGATAATCTTTTATATAAGTAATTGAATTTATAAAAGGTAAGGTTTTTAAATTATTTACTAAAGATTCAACAAGATAAGGATCATCAGTTTTATATAAAATTATTAACTCCGCTCCATGTGATAACTCTTTATTTAATATGTTCATTCCTTTTATGGATTCAATATCTTTTGGAAGTAATTCATAAATATCATAGGTGACTTTTAATTTTGGAATGAAATAAAGGGAAACAGCGATTAAAATAAGAAAGATAATGAAAACTGGAATTCTTGCTTTTACAACAAACTTAGAAAACTTCTTCATCTACCACCTCCTAATCCGGACCATAACTTCTTGCTTAGATCTAAAGTATCAATCTCATTACAATTAAAAATCATTTTTCTCCATAAAGAAATTAAAATCCCCCAAAGAATTAAAACATCATTTTCATCGTAACTATTTTTTAAAAATATTAAAAAATCTTGAAGTTTTTTATTAATTTTTTCAAGTAAAGATTCTCTCATTTTTTCTCTTATTTTTTTTGGAGCAAAATTCACATCTCTTAAAATAGTTAAAATTGATGGAGCAAATTCATTTACAAGTGAAATGTTTAAATCGAAAAAATTATTTAAAGTTTCTATAGGATCGTTCATCTTATTTTTTGTAATTTCATAAAATCTTTCATCAATTTTATCAATTAGATTTTCAATTATTTTCTCTAAGAGTTCATCTTTTGTTTTAAAATATGTATAAAAACTTCCTTTAGATATATTAGCATGTTTAGTTATCTCATCTATAGTTGTCTCATTAAATCCCCTATTCAAAAAAAGGTCTAATGATACACTTATTATTTTATCCTTTTTATTGACTGACCAGTTAGTCATAATTTAAATTATATCAATATAATCAATTTTTTCAACATATATTTTTGTTATAATTTATCTGTGATAAAAAGAGGTTACTTAAGAGAAATTGAAAAGTTTAACTAAAAACATTAGAAATGCTTTAATTTTTAGTTTAATTGTGATTTTAACAATTTTTTTAATAACCATATATAAAAATGGTATCAATTCTATTAAATTCGATTTAAATTATAACTATATTTTAATTTTAATTGCAGTAGTAATATTTTTATGGGTTATTGAAGCTTTAAGATTAAAAATCATCTTAAATACTTTTGATTATCAAATACCTTTTTTATCTTTAATATATATTCACCTTATTTCACTTTTCTTTTCTGCAATAACTCCGTTTGGCCTTGGAGGTTTTGCAATGAAAGTATATTTAATTTCCAAAAGAAAAAGTTATGATGTAGGAGGAGTAAGTGCTTTAATAACAATAATTTATGTTATTAACATTATTTTCACTATAATAATCTCTATTTTTTCAATAATTTTTTTAAAAAGGTCTGATTTAATGGAAATGTTTTATGGAAGATTGATAAATTCAATAGTTATTTTTATTTTAATACTATCACTTCTTGTATTCTTTTTAATAATAAATCATGAGGCAATAAGAAACATATCAATTAAAATATTGAATCTTTTCAAAAAATTGAGTGAAGAAAAAAAGGAAAAGATTCTAAACACAATAAATAAAAATTATGAAAGATATAAAAACACAATATTATCAATGGGTAAACTTAAATGGAAACTAATTTTTCTTTTCCTTTTAACAATCTTATATTGGGTAACACTTTTATCAATTTCACCTATTCTTATAGCCTCATTAAATATTAAAACCTCTTTTTTTAATGCATCAATTCTTCAATTTATCTATCATTTTTTTGTTGGGTGGGCATTTACCCCTGGCGGAAGTGGAATATCAGAGGCTATCTATTCTTCTCTTTTTCTGAATTTAGTTGGATTATCTAATCTCACAGTTTTAACATTCTTATTTAAATTTTTTACATATTATATCTACATCTTAATTGGCGGAATTTTATCTGTAAATGAAGTAAAAAAAATTGGAGATATAAATAAAATATATGATCAGTAATCTTTATATTTATAAAATAGAGAAATTAAGAAAAGAAGAAGAAAAGTTATTGAAAGAACTCAAGATAGAAAAATTGAAAAAAGAGCCTGAAGTAATCGTTTTTTTAGACTCATCATATTTCAATGAGAATATAATCTCCTGTTTTTTATTTTACTCTTATAAAAATAGAGAGGTCTTAAAGAAAAAATTTATCATTTCAAAAATAGATTTTCCTTATATACCTACATATCTTTCTTTAAGAGAAGGACCAAATTATATTAAAGGTTTAAAAAATGAAGAATATGATTTAATGATTGTTGATGGACAGGGTATTGCTCATCCAAGAAAGATGGGTATCGCAACATATCTTGGCATTAAATTAAATAAACCATCAATTGGTGTTGCAAAAAATATTCTTTATGGAACATATAAACCGATAAATAAAGAGAAAGGAATGTTTTCTGAGATAATTGGCAATAATGGTGAACTAATTGGTTATGCTTTAATAACAAAAGAAAAAACAAATCCAATTTTTATATCTCCTGGAAATTTAATATCATTTGAAGATACATTTAATATCATAAATTCTTTAATAGGAAAGCATAGAATACCAGAACCTTTAAGAGAGGTTCATATATATTCAAGAGAAGTAAAAAGAAATTTAAATGAAAATATTTATAACAGGTGAACCAAAAATAGGTAAGACAACTTTAATAAAAGAACTCTCTGATCTCTTAATGAAAAGAGAAGTTGAAATTTCTGGTTTCATAACATCTGATTTAATTTCAGAAGGAAAAAGAGTGGGGTTTAATATCATCGATATTGTTACTAAAGAAGAGAGAATTTTTGCTTCTAAAAATATAGAAACAAAATATAAATTTGGTAGTTATTATCTTAATATTGATAATTTAGATGAGATTTTTAATAAAATAGTTAAAGGAGATTATGAAGTTTTAATTATTGATGAAATTGGTAAAATGGAATTTTGCTCAAAAAATTTCAGAGAAAACATAAACTATTTAATGAAAAGTGAAACCAATATACTATCAACTCTTCACAGAGATTTTGTTGAAAATTTTAAAATTTATGGGAAAATCTTTACATTGACATCAAACAATAGAGAGATTGTAAAAAATGAAATTTTAAAGTTAATGATTAAAGGAGAGAAAAAATGAACGAACAAAATGAAAAAAGAGAAATAAAATGGGAGATTGATATACCTTTATTGAACAACAAAATATTGATAAGACAGATGATTATGGTTTTCTTTATAACATATATTATTATATCTGTTTTAATGTCTACAATCTTTTTAGTCCAAGGTGAAGCTGAATCAATTCCTATGTTATTATTAATGTTTTTTCTTGTTTGTTTAGGTCTTTTTGTTCTATCAATTTTAGTTATGTTACTTATATTTGGTAACAGAATGACATTAAGGTTTACAGTTAATGACAAGGGTGTTCTTTATGAAATGGTTGATAAAAGAGGAAAAAAATTAACGAATCTTGCAATATTTTCAGGTGTTCTATCAAAAAAAGCTACAACAACAGGTTCTGGCTTAATTGCAAAATCTCGAGAGGCTGTCTTTATTAATTATAAAAATGTAATAAAGTTAGACCCAAAAGATAAAGAAAATGTAATCTTATTAAAAAATGAATGGAGAACTCTTTTGGCTATATATTGTAAAGAAGAAAATTATAATGAGGTTAAAGAGTTCTTAAATGAAATATTCAAAGAGAAAATGGTCAATGTAAATGAGAGAAAAATCAAAAATCCATTGCCAAAATATATTCTTTTATCATTATTGACAATAATTATGTCAATTCCTATTTTTAACCTTCCATACCCATTTGAAATTAATCTTTTTGTTCCAATATTAATTTTATTCTTCACTCTTGGATCAATATGGTTAACAAGATTACTCTTTTTTGTAACAATTGGAGGTTCTATTTATACAATTATCTTTATTATAGTAAAACTTTTTGAAAAAACAGA
>JAAYUH010000137.1 GCA_012517755.1 bacterium
GCCTGGTGATAATGTAATAATAACAGTTGAACTTATCTACCCTGTAGCCCTTGAAGAAGGTCAAAGATTCGCAATAAGAGAGGGTGGAAGAACTGTTGGAGCAGGTGTTGTATCAAAACTCATTGAGTAGGTGAAATATGAAAGATATAAAAAGTAAAGTAAGAATTAAATTGAAATCTTTTGATTCAAGAATTCTTGATAAATCAGCAATTATGATTGTAAATACATTAAAAAAGTTAGATGTTGAAGTATCTGGTCCAATTCCTTTACCTTCAGAAAGAACACTATATACTTTTCTAAGAGCACCAAATATTGATAAAGATTCAAGAGAACAGCTTGAGTTAATAATTCATAAAAGATTAATAGATATTTTAAATCCAACACCAGAATCCACAAAAGCATTAATGGATTTGGACCTACCTGCTGGAGTTGATATTGAAATTAAGTTATAAGGAGCAAGATATGAAAGGTATTATAGCTAAAAAAATAGGAATGACTCAATTGTTTAGTGAGGATGGTAAAATTTTGCCAATAACACTACTTAAAGCAGGTCCTTGTAAAGTTGTTCAGAAAAAAACTTTAGAGAAAGACGGGTATAATGCAGTCCAAATTGGATTCGAGGAAATAAAAGAAAAGAAGGTTAATAAACCTTTAAAAGGTCATATGAAGAAGAGTAATGAATATTTTAGATATTTAAAAGAGATCAGAGATTTTGAAAAAGATGAAGGAGAAATTATTGATGTTGATATATTCAAAAATGGAGAAAAAGTAAAAGTGACAGGTTTATCGAAGGGCAAAGGTTTTCAAGGAGTTATGAGAAGATGGGGTATGGCTGGCGGTTTTGATTCTCATGGTTCAACTTCACATAGAAGAGTTGGTGCAATTGGTAATAGGTTGACCCCACAAAAAGTTTTTAAAGGAAAAAAAATGCCAGGACATATGGGTTTTGACAATGTAACAGTTAGAAATCTTGAAGTTGTTTTCATAGATAAAGATAATAATTTAATAGGCCTAAAAGGTGCTGTTCCTGGACCAAATGGTGGAATTTTAATAATAAGAGGTGAATAATGTCAATACCTGTTTATGATAAAGAAGGAAAAATAGTTGAAAGTGAGGAATTTCCAGAAGAATTTAATATTCCTCCTCATTATAATTCTATTTTTGATCATATAAGATATGTTAGAAACTCTTTAAGAAGAGGAACAGCTTCAACAAAAAGAAGAGGAGAAGTTAGTGGTGGAGGAAGAAAACCATGGCGTCAAAAAGGAACTGGAAGAGCAAGACAAGGTTCAATTCGTTCTCCAATATGGAAAGGTGGAGGTATTGTTTTTGGACCTGAACCAAGAAATTTTAAAACTTCAATTCCTGATAATGTAAAAAAACTTTCAATAAAATCATCCATTAGTCAAAAATTGATAGATGAGAAACTTATAATAGTTAAGGATGTCGTTTTTGAAAAACCAAGTACAAAAAATGCTTTAGAATTTCTAAGAAAATTAAATATAAATTCACCTACTCTTGTTGTTTATAGTGATGAAAATGGAGAAGTTAAAAAAAGTTTTAGAAACATAGTTAAAGTTACTCCTTTATTTTATCAATTCATTAACAGTTATGAAATTTTAAAACATGATTATTTGTTAATGACAAAAGAGGCATATTTAAAGATAAAAGAGGTATGGGGAAATGATTGAGAAAGCTTTGATAAAACCAATTGTTACTGAAAAAAGTCAGAAACTTATAAATGAGAGAAAATATGTTTTTCTTGTTTATAAAAGTGCTAATAAAGAAATTATAAAAAGGGCTGTTGAAGATATGTTTAATGTTAAAGTTGAGAATGTGAATATTGTTAAAAAATACCCGAAAAAGAGAAGAACAAGATATCAATTTTCTAAAACACCAGAAAGAAAAAAAGCTGTAGTTAAATTAAAAGAAGGTTATACAATCGATATATTGAAAGGAGTATAAAATGGGAATAAAAAAAGTTAAACCTACAAGCCCAGGAAAGAGAAATTTAACCTATCTTGAAAAAAATGAAATAACCAAAAATGAACCTGAAAAAAGTCTTGTTGTCGGTTTAAAAAAGAAAGGTGGAAGAAATAATCAGGGAAAAATAACTTTAAGATTCAGAGGTGGTGGGGCAAAAAGATTATTAAGAGTTATAGATTTTAAGAGAGATAAAGATGGAATTCCTGGTAAAGTTTCATCAGTCGAATATGATCCTAATAGATCGGCAAGAATAGCATTGATTAAATATATTGATGGAGAAAAAAGATATATCATTGCTCCAATTGGGCTTAATGTTGGAGATACTATTTTATCTGGAGAAGATGTACCATTGAAGCCAGGTAACACTACTCATATAAAAAATATTCCAATAGGAACTATTATTTACAATATCGAATTAAAACCAGGAAAAGGTGGACAAATTGCTCGTTCTGCTGGTTCTCAGGCTCAAATTTTAAGTAAAGATGATAAATACGCGCAGATAAAAATGCCTTCTGGAGAGATAAGATTAATAAATGTAAAATGCAGAGCAACTATAGGACAGGTTGGAAACTTAGATCATATAAATTTACAGTTAGGTAAAGCAGGAAGAACAAGAAATCTTGGAAGAAAACCTCATGTTAGAGGTGCTGCTATGAATCCTGTTGATCATCCACATGGTGGAGGTGAAGGGAAAGCACCAATTGGACATCCATC
This sequence comes from bacterium, assembly GCA_012517755.1. Lineage (GTDB taxonomy): Bacteria > Caldisericota > Caldisericia > B22-G15 > B22-G15 > JAAYUH01. The sequence goes on from JAAYUH010000137.1 coordinate 2,701, forward strand.
ACCATTGTCTCCATGGGGTAAGCCTACACTTGGTAAAAAAACAAGAAAAAAGAAAAAGCCAAGCAATATTTATATTGTTAAAAGGAGGGGATAAATGAGTAAAGAAAAATTTGTAGACCCTAAATTACTTAATAAAATTAGAGAAATGAATGAGAAAGGTACAAAAAAGATAATAAAGGTCTGGTCAAGGGATTCAACAATTACTGAAGAAATGATAGGACATACAATTGCTGTGCATAATGGCAAAACTCATATACCAGTTTATATAACAAAAGCAATGATCAATCATAAATTGGGTGAATTTGCTTTTACAAGAACCTTTAGATCTCATAATAGACCTACTGAAAGATCCACATCATTGAAATAAAATTAGGAGGAGAAAATGGAAGTTAAAGCAGTAAGTAGATTTGTAAGAATATCTCCAAAAAAAGCAAGAAAGGTAGCAAATATGGTTCGCGGAATGAATGCAAAAAAAGCTTTAAGTACTTTAAAATTTGTACCTTTAAGAACAGCAGTACCTATTTCAAAAACTATAAAATCAGCAGTTGCAAATGCCAAAAATAATTATCAGATGAACGAAGAGAATCTATATATTAAAAAGATTTTTGTTGATCAAGGACCAGTATTGAAAAGAGTCCAAGCAAAAGGTATGGGAAAAGCAGATATAATTAGAAGACCATTATCTCATATAACTGTCTATGTTGAAGAGAAGAAGGAGGAGGAATAATGGGACAGAAAACAAATCCATTTGGATTTAGGCTTGGTGTAACAAAAGATTGGAAAGCTTTTTGGTATGCTCCAAAAAAAGAGATTCCTAATATACTTTTTGAAGATTTACAGATAAGAAATAAAATAGATAGTCTTGGAAGGGATGTAGCAATATCTTCTGTTGAAATATTTAGAAAAGGAGAACAAATAAGAGTTTTAATTTTCAGCGCAAGACCAGGTGTTTTAATAGGAAAAGGTGGAGCAAACATTGAAACATTAAGAAATGAATTACAGGATATTGTTGGAAATAAAAAACTTGACATTAAAGTTGTTGAAGTAAAAAAACCAGAAATCTCAGCAAAACTTCAAGCAGAATTTGTAGCAGATAGAATAGAAAAAAGAGCGTCTTATAAAAGAGCGATGAAACAAACTATTGCAAGAGCAATAAAAGGTGGAGCAAAAGGAATAAAGGTACAATGTTCTGGAAGACTTGATGGTGCAGAAATAGCAAGAACAGAATGGTTTAAAGAAGGTAGAGTCCCACTTCAAACCTTAACAGCTGATATAGATTATTCATATATACCAGCTCTTACTAAATTTGGAATTATCGGAGTTAGAGTATGGATTTATAGAGGTGAACTGCCTATAAGAAGATTTAATATTGAAGATGTGGAGGCGTAATTATGTTAATGCCAGAAAGAGTTAAATGGAGAAAACAACATAGAATAAGAACAAAAGGAATAGCCACAAGAGGAAACAAGTTGTCCTTTGGAGATTTTGGTTTAAAAGCTATTGAGCCCGGTTGGATAACTTCTCGCCAAATTGAAGCAGCAAGATTGCCATTAACACAAGTTTCACATAAAAGTGGAAAAATGTGGATAAGAATATTCCCAGATAGACCAGTGACCAAGAAACCAGCTGAGACAAGAATGGGTGGTGGAAAAGGTGATCCAGAATTTTGGACAGCCATTGTTAAACCAGGAAGAATTCTTTTTGAACTTGAAGGTATTCCTGAGAAAGAGGCAATTAGGGCTTTACAACTTGCTCAAGATAAACTTCCTATTAAAACGAAAATAGTTAAAAGAGAGGTTTAGTATGAAAACAAAAGATTTAAGAGAGTTAACAACCAATGAATTGGACAATAAACTTGATGAATTAAGAAGAGAACTTTTTAATTTAAAATTTCAACAAACAACACATCAATTAAAAAATCCATCAAGAATTAAAATTGTAAGAAGAGAAATAGCAAGAATCTTAACCATTCTTAAAGAAAAGGAGACAGTATAATGAAAAAAGTATTAACAGGAACTGTGGTTTCAAATAAAATGCAAAAAACTGCAGTAGTAAAAATAGAAAAAATTGTAACTCATTCTCTTTATAAAAAACAAATTAAAAGAAGTACCAAATTCTATGCACATTCAGAATTTCCTTTATCTGTAGGCGATGTTGTTGAAATTGAGGAAATAAGGCCACTTTCAAAATTAAAAAGGTGGAGAGTTAAAAGAATTGTTAAGAAAATTGAGGATAAAAAATTGGAGGAGGAAAATGATCAGACCTTACAGTAGATTAAAAGTTGCTGATAATACTGGTGCAAAAGAAGTTCTTTGTGTTAGAATACTTGGAAGTTCAAATAAAAAATATGGTAGAGTTGGAGATATAATTATTTTCACTGTAAAAGATGCAATACCTAAAAGCGCAATTCCAAAAGGTTCAGTTGGCAAAGGTGTTATTGTAAGAACGAAAAATAAAATAAGAAGACCAGATGGTTCTTATTTAAGATTTGACGATAATGCAGTTGTAATAATTGATGAGGAAGGAAACCCCAAAGGAACAAGAATTTTTGGACCAGTTTGTAGAGAATTAAGAGAAAAAGGATATTTAAGAATAATTTCGCTTGCTGCTGAGGTGGTATGAAATGAAAATAAGAATTAAAAAAGGAGACACAGTTAAAATAATGACAGGAAAAGATAAAGGAAAGACTGGTAAAGTTTTAAAAGTTTTTCCAAAAGAAAAAAAAATCATAGTTGAAGGTGTTAATGTGGTAAAAAAATATATTAGACCATCTCAGTCTCATCCAGAAGGTGGTAAAGAGGAAATAGAGGAACCTATATATTACTGGAAAGCTCAACTTGTGTGTAGTCATTGTAAAAATCCGACAAGAATAGGCATACTCTACCTTGAAAGTGGTGAAAAGGTAAGAGTATGTAAAAAATGTGGTGAGATTATTGACAAGATATAGGAGGAAATATGAGTTACTTAAAGTCTAAATGGATAGAGATAGCACCAAAATTAATGGATAAATTTAATTATAAGAATATAATGGAAGTTCCAAAAATTGAAAAAATAGTAATTAATAGAGGAATTGGAGATGCAACTTCAGATCCAAAAGCAGTTGAAAAAACAGGCGAGGAATTAAAATTAATTACTGGGCAAAAACCACTATTTATTAAAGCAAAAAAGTCAATTGCTTCTTTTAAAGTCAGAAAAGGAATGGTTATTGGTGCGAAAGTAACATTGAGAGGCAAAAGAATGGATGAATTCTTTGAAAAACTTATAAATGTTGCTCTTCCAAGAATCAGAGATTTTAAAGGTTTGTCGAGAAAAAGTTTTGATGGTAGAGGTAATTACACCTTTGGCATTGAAGAGCAACTGATTTTCCCTGAAATAGAATATGATAAAGTTGATAAGATTAGAGGTTTTGATGTCTCAATTATAACAACAGCAAAAACAGATGAAGAGGCAGAATCTCTTCTTGAGTTACTTGGATTTCCTTTCGAGAAAAAAGTTGTTAAAAAAGGTAGTTTGTCCTAAAGGAGGTTTTTATGGCAAGAAAAGCTATGATAGAAAAAGCAAAAAAAAGACCAAAATATAAAACAAGAAAAGTGACAAGATGTAAATCTTGTGGAAGAGTAAGAGCTGTCTACAATGATTTTGGTTTATGTAGAATGTGTTTGAGAAAATATTTTCATTCGGGTTATATACCTGGTATGAAAAAGGCAAGCTGGTAGGAGGTGGTTGTTTTGTTAACCGATCCAATTGCTGATTTAATAGCAAGAATTAAAAATGCTAATTTAGTATATAAAGAAGATATTGAAGTTCCTTTCTCAAATATGAAAAAATCTATAACTCAAATTCTTAAAGAAGAAGGTTATATAAAAGATTTTGAAATTATTGATAAAGATGAGAAAAAAACAATAAAAATATATCTGAAATTTGGAAAAAACAAAGAAAGAGCAATTTTAGGGATAGAAAGAGTATCTAAACCAGGAAGAAGAGTTTATGTTGGTAAAGATGAGATTCCAAAAGTTCTTAATGGAATAGGAATGGCTATAATCTCGACATCAAAAGGAGTTATCTCAGATAGAAGTGCTAAAAAATTAAATCAGGGTGGAGAAGTTCTTCTCTTGATTTGGTAGGAGGTAAAAATGTCAAAGATAGGTAGAAAACCTATAGAAATTCCGAAAGATATATCCGTTGAATTAAAGGAAAACTTCATAATTATTAAAGGAAAAAAAATCGAATTTAAAAAGGAAATACCTGATTCAATAACAGTGAAAGTTGTAGATTCTCAGATAGTTGTTGAAAGAAAAAATGATTTAAAAGAGACAAAAGCTTTACATGGAACTTATAGAGCTTTAATCAATAATATGATTACTGGATTAACAAAAGGTTTTGAGAAGGTCTTGCTATTACATGGTGTAGGCTATAAGGCAAATTTGCAGGGTAAGAAATTAGTAATATATTTAGGATATACACATCCTACAGAAATCGAACCCCCTCCTGGAATTGAGTTTGTTGTTGAGAAAGATATTAGAATTACCGTTAAGGGTTATGATAAAGAACTTGTTGGTAAAACTGCAGCATATATAAGAAGATTAAGAGATCCAGATCCTTATAAGGCAAAAGGGGTAAGATATGAGGATGAAGTTATTAGAAGAAAAGCTGGTAAAGCTTTAACAAAAGGTACTCAGTAGTCTAAGGAGGATTGTTGATGATTAAAGATATAAAAAGAAAAGAAAAAAGGAAAATTAGACATTCAAGAATAAGAGAAAAAATTAAAGGTAATACTGAAAAACCAAGAGTTTCTTATTATAGAAGTTTAAAGCATATTTACATTCAAGCCATTGATGATACTAAAGGCGAAACACTTTTATCTTTATCAACATTATCAAAGGATATTAAAAATTTAATAGAAGGTAAATCACAAAAGGAGATACACTCAATACTTGGTCAAAAATTTGCTGAGCTTCTATTAGACAAAGGGATAAAAAAGATAGTTTTCGATAGAGGTGGATATCTCTATCATGGAAATTTAAAACTACTGTGTGAAGAGATGAGAAAAATGGGTATAGAATTTTAGGAGGAAGAGATGATAGATAACGAAGAACTTGAAATAACAATGGAAGAACAATTAGTACAGGTAAGAAGAGTGGCAAAAGTAACAAAAGGTGGAAAGAGACTAAAATTTCGTGCGCTTGTTGTTGTAGGTAATGGAAATGGAAAGGTTGGCATCGGTCTTGGGAAAGCAAGTGAAATACCAGATGCAATAAAAAAAGCTTCAAGTCGAGCAAGAAAAGATTGGATTATGATACCTATTAAAGGTACAACAATACCTCATGAGACCTGGGGTAAATGGGGAGCAGCAAAAGTTTTTTTAAAACCAGCTGTTCCTGGTACTGGAATTATTGCTGGAGGACCTGTAAGAGCCATATTGCAAAAAGCTGGAATAAGAGATGTTCTTTCCAAGGCTTTTGGTTCTTCAAATCAAGTAAATGTTTCCTTTGCTACAATTGAAGCACTTAAAAACTTGACAACATATAAGGAAAAATCTGAAATTCTTGGAAAAAATAAATCGAAGGAGGAATAGAATGTACAAACTTAATAACTTAGTTAATCCATATCCTAATAAGAAGAGAGTAAGAGTAGGAAGAGGTCCTGGTTCAGGTTCAGGAAAAAATTGTGGTTATGGTAACAAAGGACAGAAATCAAGAAGTGGCAGAGGAAAAGAAGATTGGTTTGAAGGTGGACAAACTCCAATATATAAAAGATTGCCACACCTTAAAGGTCTAAAAAATAAATCACATAAAAATTTTAAAGAAATTGCTACTTTTAATTTAAATGACATTGTTAAATATTATAAAGAAGGGGAAGTAGTGAATCTTGAATCTCTTAAAGAAAAGGGTTTGATTAAAAAAAGAGTAAATTTCATTAAAATACTTGGAGAAGGTGAAATAGATTTTCCACTTACCTTTGAAGCTAATGGGTTTAGTAAAAAAGCTAAAGAAAAAATTGAGAAAGTTAATGGAAAAGTAACTTTATTGAGGTGATCATATGTGGAATCTTATAAAAAATGCACTAAAAATAAAAGAATTAAGAACAAGAATAGTTTTCACACTTTTTCTTTTTGCCTTGTTTAGATTGGGTACATTTATCCCAGTTCCTGGTGTTAATAGAGATTTATTAAAAGAAGCTATAGCTCAAGGAGGACTTCTAAGTTTAATAGATATTTTTGCTGGTGGTGGACTTTCAAACTTTTCAATTTTTGCACTTGGTGTTTTCCCATACATTAACGCATCAATTATAATACAACTCGCTGGTTCAATTTTCCCGAAACTTGAAGAGTTGATGAAAGAGGGTGGGGAAGAGGGAAGAAGAAAAATTGCTGTATGGACAAAATATCTAACTTTTTTCCTTGCTCTTATAGAAGCGGGTGCTCTTCTTATAACTTTTACTAATCAGGGATATGTAACAGCAAAAGGTATTTTATCTCAAGCAACAATTATTTTTACTCTTATAGCGGGAACATATGTTTTATATTGGCTTGGTGAAATAATTACAGAGAAGGGTATTGGTAATGGAGTATCACTTATAATATTTGCTGGTGTTATAAGTAGAATACCTGTAGGTATAAGTGAGATTGTTAGATTATATGGAAAAACTGGTGGAGTTACTTTAACACAAATTATAATTACTGTTGTGGGATTACTTTTAATATTACTTGCTATTTTATATTTGTATCAATCTGAAAGAAGAGTACCTGTTCAATATGCGAAAAGAATAGTTGGAAGAAAAATGTATGGTGGTCAATCAACCTTTATTCCTATCAGACTTATTCAATCTGGTATATTACCAATAATATTCGCATCAGCTTTTTTAACTTTTCCAGCTACAATAGGACAATTTTTTCCTGGAACTTGGATAGATAATGTAGGTAAAGCATTAACAACCTCAAATTCATTGTGGTATAATTTAATTTTCTTTTTACTTGTAGTTTTCTTTGTATATTTTTATACTGAAATATCATTTAATCCAGATGAACTTTCTGAAAATTTGAAAAAATGGGGTGGTTTTATACCAGGAGTAAGACCAGGAGAAGCAACAAAAAATTATATAGCAAAAATTATTAATAGAGTTACTTTCCCATCTTCTATTCTTCTTGGTTTAATTGCAATTGTACCTAACTTTTTCTTTGGAGCTACAAAAATCAGTGCTTTTTATTTTGGCGGAACTTCTATTTTGATCATAATTGGAGTCGCACTTGAAACTGTTCAACAGATAGATGCCTATGTAAAGATGCGTCATTATGAAGGTTTGTTGAAGTGATTATAATTATGCTTGGAAATATTGGAACTGGTAAAGGTACTCAAGGAAAATTAATAATGGAGAATTATAATATTCCATATATTTCAACAGGTGATATTTTTAGGGAAAATATTAAAAATAACACAGAATTGGGATTGAAAGTCAAATCGATACTTAATGATGGAAAGCTTGTTAGTGATGAGCTTGTAAATGAGATTGTTTTTGATAAAATTAAAAATTTGGATAGTTTTGTTATTGATGGTTATCCAAGAACAATCAATCAGGCTGAGAACTTTGAAAATTTTATAAATAATATAAACAAAAGATTAGATATCGTTTTTTTAATTGTTGTTTCTAAAGAGAATATTTTTAAAAGATTAACAGGAAGAAGAATATGTCCAGAATGTGGAAGAATATATAACCTCTATTTTGATAAACCTAAAGAAGATGAGATATGTGATTTTGATGGAGAAAAACTTATACAAAGAGGTGATGATAAAGTTGAAATTGTAAAGAAAAGAATGGAGGAATTTAAAAGGAATACTGAACCAGTTATTGAATATTATAGAAACAAGAATTTCCTTTATGAAATAGATGGAGAAAGGGAAATATTTGAAGTTTTTAGTGATATAAAGAGAGTTATAGATGATTATATTGAAAAGCAAAAGAGAAATTGAAATTATGAGAGAGGGTGGAACAATCCTTTATAATATCCTATACGACCTTTTAAAAGAGGTGAAAGAGGGAGTTGAATCTTCATATATAGATATTCTTGCAGAAAAATTAATGGAAAGTTATAATGTAAAACCAGCCTTTAAAGGTTATAGAGGATATCCTTATTCTGTATGTGTTTCTATTAATGATGAAGTTATTCACGGTTTTCCTATTAAAGAGAAGGTGTTCAAAGAAGGTGATGTTGTTTCAATTGATATAGGAATTATTTATAAAGGTTATTATAGTGATATGGCTTATACAGTTCCAGTTGGAGATGTTGATGATAAAAAAAGAAAATTACTTGAAATAGGAGAAAAAATCCTATTTCAAGGAATTTCTGAAGCAATTATCGGTAATAGAATTGGAAATATATCAAATGCAATTGAAACAAATACCTTGAAAAATGGATATTCAGTTGTAAAAGATTTCATAGGACATGGAATAGGTAGGAAGTTACATGAAGAACCAGAAGTTCCGAATTTTGGATCAAAAGATAATGGTCCAATTTTGAAAGATGGAATGGTTATTGCTATTGAACCAATGATATGTATGGGAAAAGGAGAAGTTTATGTTACAAATGATGGTTGGACTGTGAAAACAAAGGATAGAGAAATTTCAGTTCATTTTGAACATACAGTTGCAATAACTGAGAACGGTCCATTAATTCTAACTTTACCAGATGAGAAAAATGAAAGATAAAGAGTATATAGAAATTGAAGGCATTGTTGTTGAAGCTCTCCCAGATATGCATTTTAAAGTAAAATTACCAAATGGTAAAGTTATTAAAGCATTTGTAAGTGGAAAAATGAGATTAAACTCAATAAGAGTAATTCCTGGGGATAAAGTTAGAGTACAGATAAGTAAATATGACCCTTCCCAGGGAAGAATAGTTTATAGAATCTCTTAAAGGAGGAATGATGAAAGTTAGATCTTCAGTAAAAAAAATTTGTCCTAAATGTAAAATTATTAAAAGAAAGGGAAGAGTAATGATAATTTGCTCTAACCCTAAACATAAACAAAGACAAGGTTAGGAGGTAGAGAGTGGCAAGAGTTGTAGGAGTTGATTTGCCAAAAAACAAAAGATTAGATATAGCACTAACATATATCTATGGTATTGGTTTGAAAAGTGCAAAGGATATAATAAAAAATTTAAAAATTAAGGAAGATAAAAAAGTTAAGGATTTATCTCCTGAGGAGATACAAACCTTAAATGATTATATTCCCAAAAATTATAAAGTTGAGGGAGATTTAAGAAAAGAAGTTTCTTCAAATATTAAGAGACTTGTAGACATAAATTGCTATAGAGGATATAGGCATAAAAGAGGTATGCCTGTTAGAGGTCAGAGAACAAGGACTAATGCAAGAACAAGAAAAGGTCCAAGAAAAACTATCGGAACTAAATAAAGGAGGATTTAATGGCAAAGAGTAAAAAGAAAAAAAGGGTAGACGAAAGTGTGAATGTTTATATTAACTCTACTTTTAATAATACATTGATAACAATAACAGATAAACAAGGTAATGTTATTTCATGGGGTTCTTCTGGTACACATGGCTTTAAAGGAACTAAAAAAGGCACTCCTTTTGCAGCACAAATTGCAAGTGAAGATGTTGCAAAAAAAGCGACTGCTATGGGCGCTAAATTTGCAGATGTATATGTAAAAGGACCAGGTCCAGGTAGAGAAACTGCTGTTAGATCTATTCAGACTGGTGGAATTATTGTGAAATCAATAAAAGATACAACTCCTATACCTCATAATGGATGTAGACCACCAAAAAGAAGAAGAGTTTAAGGAGGTAATAAATGGCGAAACAGACTAAACCAAAATGTAGAGTTTGTAGAAGACTTGGTATTAAACTTTATTTAAAAGGCGAGAGATGTTATTCTTCAAAGTGTGCCCTTGAGAAAAAATTTTCCCCACCTGGTATGCAAGGAATGAGAAGAAGAGGAAAAGCATCTGATTATGCTTTACATTTATGGGAGAAACAAAAATTAAGAAAGATTTATGGAATAATGGAAAAACAATTTAAATTATATTTTGAAAAAGCTAATGCTCAAAGAAAAATACCAACAGGTGACAAACTTTTAGAAATTCTTGAAAGACGACTTGATAATGTAATTTTTAGAGCCGGACTTGCAGTTTCAAGATCTTCAGCAAGACAACTTGTAAATCATGGACATATAATGGTTAATAATAAAACCGTTAATATTCCATCTTACCAAGTCAAACCAAATGATGTAATAACTTTAAAGAAAAGAGCTAAGAATGTTCCACAAGTTCTTCAAGCTATTGAAAATCAACCCTTAATTCCAAGTTGGCTCACTACAGATTATGAAAATTTTTCAATAACAGTAAATACAAATCCAACAAGAGATCAGATTGATACTCCTATAAAAGAAGAGTTAATTGTAGAGTTTTATTCAAAATAGGAGATAATATGGAATATCTTGCTGGAAAACCAAAAATTAAATTAGTTGGAGAATCTAATAACTACTTAAAAATTATTCTTGATCCCCTTTATAAAGGTTATGGTATTACAATTGGGAATCTTCTAAGAAGAATACTTCTTTCGTCTATAATGGGTTATGGTATTTATGCAATTGAAATAAAAGACGTTTCTCACGAATTTTCAACTATTAACAATGTTTATGAAGACATTCCTGAAATTATCTATAATATTAAACAGATTGTTATAAGAGGAAAGTTAGATAGAGATAAAATTCATCTTTTCGTTAAAGGCGAAAAGGATGTAAAAGCAGGAGATTTTGATCCAAATCCAAACTTAGAAATAGTTAATCCAGACTTACATCTTTTTTCAATAACTGATAAAAAAGGAGAAGTTGAAATGGTTGCTCATATAAAAAGAGGATTTGGTTATCTAATTGAATCAGAAAACAAAGAACCAGGATTTCCAATAAATACAATTTTTATTGATACCAATTTCTCACCAGTTAAAAAAGTCAATTTTGAAGTTTCATCATCTGATGTAGCTCCTTTCCCAAAAAGAGAAAAATTAACATTAGAAATTTATACCAATGGATCACTGTCACCAAGAGAAATTTTAAGAGATGGGGTTAGAATAGTTAGTTATTATATGGATATTATTGGAGAGTTGAAGGTAGAAGAAGAAAAGAAAGAGGTAGGAATTGAGCTTTTACCTTTATCAAGCAGAATAAAAAAGATACTTTTAAATGAAGGAATTAATAATGTAAATGTATTAAAAAAAGAACTACTCTCGGGTGGTTTAAAAGAAATTAAAGGTATTGGAGATAAATATATAAAAGAAATTGAAGAAATATTAAAATCATATAGTGAAGAAAAGGAAGAGGAGACTTTTTTAGAAAGAAATATTGAAGAATTGGCTTCTGAACTATCTATCTCTATGGAAGATCTAAATATTCTAAAACTTGGAGGAATAAAAACTTTAAGAGATTTAGTTAATTTATCTATAAATGATTTGATGTCAGAAAGATTCAATCTCTCACAAAAAGTTGTTAAAAAGATTGAAAGCAAACTTAAAAAATGGAATTTATCTTTAAGAAAGGAGAGTAATAATGAGACATAAGATGGGTTATAGAAAACTAAATAGATATCCTTCTCATAGGCAGATGATGTTAAGGAATCTTGTTACTTCTCTAATATTAAAAGAGAAAATAGTAACCACAGAACAGAGAGCGAAAGAAACAAGAAAATTGGCTGATAAAATAATCACACTTGCAAAAAAGGATGATTTACATTCAAAGAAAATAATTTACTCTTATTTATTATCTAAAGAGGCTGGAAAACACCTTGAAGAGATAAAGAATAAATTTGAAGGGAGAGATGGAGGATATACAAGAATAGTTAACTTGGGAGAAAGGAGAGGAGACGGAGCAAAATTAGTGATATTAGAGCTTGTTAAAGAGTGATTGAATTAAAAAATGTTTCTTTCTCTTATTATTTGCCTGAAAAAGTTGATGTTATCAAAAACATCAACTTAATTATTAATAAAGGCGAATTTTTAGTTATTATTGGTAGAAACGGTTCAGGAAAATCTACTCTTGGTAGATTAATTTCTTTTATACTTGAACCAACAGAAGGCGAGATTATTATAGATGATAAAAAACCAAAAATAGATATTGATTATATTGATATAAGGAAAAAAATTGGAATGGTATTCCAGAATCCAGATAATCAGATCGTTTCACAGATAGTTGAGGAAGATATAGCTTTTGGTCTTGAGAATTTAAATTATAGTGAGGAAGAAATAGAAAACAAAATTGATGAGGTAATAAATGAAGTTAATTTGGCTGAATACAGAAAATTCCCTCCGAATTTTTTATCTGGAGGACAAAGACAAAAACTTGCTATTGCAGGAATATTGGTTATGGAACCACAATATCTTGTACTTGATGAGCCAACTTCCCTTCTCGATCCAAAAGGTAGAAAAGATGTTATCGAACTTATCAAAAGGTTGAATAATGAGGGCATAACAATTATCTTAATAACACATAGGATGGAAGAAGCTGTTCTTGGAGATAGAGTCCTTGTTTTAAATGAAGGAGAAATTTTTTTAGAAGGGAAACCAGAAGAGGTTTTTAAAGAGGTGGAAAAAATTAGATCTGTAGGTTTATCTCCACCCGTTTTTACATATCTGTCATATTTAATTAAAAAAGAAAATATTAATATTGATATAAAATTATGGAAATTAGAAGAAATCAAGAAAGAAATATTGCAGTTGAAGTTAAAGATTTAAAATATACATATTCAAAAGGCTTGCCTTATGAGAAAGAAGCACTTGTTTCTGTTAATTTGTTAGTTTTTGAAGGAGAAGCCATCGGTGTTTTAGGTCATACAGGGAGTGGTAAATCTACATTAATTCAGCATCTAAATGGAATATTGATGCCAGATAGTGGGGAAGTAAAAATATTTGGAGAAAAGATTAATAATGATAAAAAATTTTTAAAAAATTTAAGGAAAATAGTTGGAATAGTTTTTCAATTTCCCGAGGATGAACTTTTTGCAGAGACAGTTTATGAAGATGTCTCTTTTGGTCCTAAAAATCTTGGATTAACCAAAGAAGAGATTGATGAAAGAGTTTTAACATCATTAATTGAAGTTGGTTTAAATGAAAGTTATTTAACCAGATCCCCATTTTCCCTATCTGGCGGAGAGAAAAGAAGAGTTGCAATTGCTTCTATTTTATCAATGAGACCTAAAATTCTTGTCCTTGATGAACCTACAAGTGGATTAGATCCATTAGGTCGAGAAGAAATTTTAAAACTCATAAAAAGATTGAAAAATGATAAAAAAGTGACCATTATTTTAGTTTCACACTCTATGGAAGATGTACTGTCTTTAGTTGATAGAGTATATATTTTAAATAAAGGTAAAGTTGTTTTTGGAGGAGATACAGTATCTATTTTTAAAGATAAAGATAGTATAGAAAAATTTGATCTTTCTATTCCAGAAATATTTATACTTGGTGAAGAACTAAAAAAAGAGGGTTTTAACATTGAAGAACCTTTTAGAGATGTCGAAATAGCAAAAAAAGAGATAATAAGGAACCTGAAATGATCGGGAAAGATTCTTTAGTAATTGGGCAATATTTTCCAGGGAATGGTTTACTCTATTCACTTGATCCGAGAAATAAAATATTGTCTTTTCTTTTTTTAATGATCATAATATTTTTTTACAAATCACTTTTTTCATTCATTCCAATATTTTTACTTGTTTTATCTTTCATAATTATCTCTAAAATACCAATTAAATCTATTTTAAAAGGATTAAAACCAATATTAATACTTTTGATAATAACGCTTTTTTTCCATTTCTTTTTTACTCCAGGTGAAACTATCTTTAAAATATTTTTTCTAAAATTGACAAAAGAGGGTTTAAATAAAGGAATTTTTATAGGTTCAAGACTTATAATTTTAATAATGATTTCTTCGCTTTTGACATTTACAACATCACCTCTTGAATTAACAAAAGGCCTTGAATTTTTATCTCTACCCTTAGAAAAATTAAAATTCCCATCAACAGAAATTATAATGATGATAACAATTGCATTAAGATTCATTCCTGTTCTTGTAGAAGAGGCAGATAGAATAATTGTTGCACAGGTAAGTAGAGGTGCATCATTTGATGAAGGAAATTTAATAAAAAGAGCAAAAAGTTTAATTCCTATACTTGTACCACTATTTGTTTCTTCATTTAGAAGAGCAGAAGAATTAGCTATAGCAATGGAAGTAAGATGTTTTCAGCCAGGGAAAAAAAGAACATATATGAAAAGGTTAACATGGAAAAAAATTGATACAATATTTATTGTTTTCATCATAATTTTTGGTTCACTCTTTCTTTTTTTTAAATGATAAAAAATCTCAAATTAATATTAATGTATGATGGTACAAATTTTTATGGTTCTCAAAAAAATGAAAATTTAAGAACAATTGAAGGCGTTTTAAATTTACATTTAAAAAATATATTGAATGAAGATATCAATTTAACTTTTGCAAGTAGAACTGATAGAGGTGTTCATGCTTTAGGACAGGTTGTAAATTTTAAAGTTGATACAAAAATACCTACTAAAAATATAAAAAAAATTTTAAATAATAAATTACCAGATGATTTAAGTATTAAAGAAATTGAAGAGGTTGATTTGAATTTTTCATCAAGATTTGATTCAAAAGGTAAAGTCTATTTTTTTATAGTTAACAATTCATTTGAAACTCCTAATCCAATTTTAAATAGATATTCCCTATGGTTTCCATATAAAATAGATTACAATAGGTTGAAAGAAAATATCACATTTTTTATAGGTAAAAAAGATTTTTCAAGTTTTACTACTGAAGAAGAAAGAGAAAAAGGTTCAACAATTAGAGAAATATTAGATATCAGTTTCTTAAATAAAGATAACCTCCTTTTTTTTATAATTGCTGGTAAATCCTTTTTAAGACATCAAATTAGAAGAATGATAGGTGCTTTACTTGAGATAGAGAGAAGAAATTTAAAAAATGAGTTATTAATCGAAGCTTTAAATTCAAAAAAACACTATATTGGCGAAAAAAAAGTTTCACCTAGGGGACTATTTCTATTTAAAGTTATCTATTAATTCAAGGAATTTCTTAATCTTATAAAACACGGGTTCGAACTTTATTGATTTTGCTCATTTTGTTGTGAAATTAAAGTATTTTTTAAAATCTAAAAATAAAAATTTAAATTATTTTTAGGATGATTCAATTTTTTTTATTTGTTGATTATTAATTTCTAACTCGTCTTTTATTTTAAAAAATGCAATAATTTCAAAAATAATTCCGACAAGAATAACAAATATACCAATCAGAATAATAAGTAAAATTGAACCAATAAACAAAAGTAACCCAGAAATTTTAAAATAACGATTATTAAGTACAACTGATACTCTATCGAAGCTCATTTTTATAAAATATGTAGAAACAACAAATATGCAATTAAAAACAATTAGAAGAATCCCTGAAACCAAACCAATAGATTGTGAACCTCCAAAAGGTTCAGTAAGAAGAGAGATAAAAATCCCGCCAAGAGCAATTAATAATATAATAAAACCTATGGTGGATAAGATTATTCCAGTAAGAAAATTTGAATAAATCTTACGATTTTTTGTCTTTTTAGAAATATCACTTAAAGCAAAAAGAATTAAAATAGTTGCAGCAATAAAAAAAATTATAGGGAATGTATTAAAATTTATTATTCTTCTTAAGACAAGAAAACTAAAAAAAGTACCAAGAATGCATAAAATAGATCCAACAACTCCTAATATTTTTGCACTCCTTAGATTCACTTTATCCATAGTTTACCTCTTTAACTTAAAAATATTGAATTTTATATAATTATATAATATTGAGATAAGATCTTGAAATTTACATATTTATTTATATCTATTACTCATTTAATTTAAAAATAATAAATATAATTATATATGTTATAATCATATCAATATTATTTCAGGAGGTAGTATATGCAAAGAGTGTTAGGAGAAGAAATTTTAAGAAAAGCAATTCAAGGAGAGATTCAGGCTATGGAATTTTATTCTAAAGTTTCAAAGATAATTATAAATAAAAAATCAAAAAGTCTAATGCAAAATCTTGCTAATGAAGAGGAAAAACACAAAAATATACTTCAAAAAAGATACAATTTTTTATACAAAAAAGATTTTGAAGAGATTCCAGATTTTATTTTTGATAAAAATCTAAACACAAAAAATCTTGGTTTAAATTCAAAAAGTGATGCACTTCAAATATTAAGTTCAGCAATAGAAGCAGAGACACATGCTGTAGAGTTTTATAGTGAATTATTGAATCAAACAGATTCACACGAAGATATTGAACTCCTAAAATCTTTAATAAAATTTGAAGAAACTCACAAAATTAAACTTCAAGATGAATATAAATCTATGAATAAAAATTTTACATGGCAAATACCTTAATTTTAAGGAGGTAAGAATGGCTGTTGTTTCTGTTAATAATTTATCTAAGGATTATGCTAATTTAAGAGCAGTTGACAATATCTCTTTTACAATTGAGGAAGGTGAAATTTTTGGACTTATTGGACCAAATGGAGCAGGAAAAACAACAACTTTAAGAATAATGGCAACAATTTTAACTCCGACTTCAGGTGATATAAAAATATTTGGATATGATTTGAAGAGTGAAGGTCAAAAAATTAGAGAAATCGTGAGTTATCTTCCTGAAGAGGCAGGTGCTTATAAAAATTTAACAGGTTTAGATTATCTAAATTTTATGGCATCACTTTATGCCAATAATAAAAGTGAAAAAGATAAATTTGTTGAAAATGCAATTGATATTGCAAAGCTTGAGGATAGAATTAAAGATAAAATTTCTACATATAGTAAAGGTATGGTAAGAAAACTTCTTCTTTCAAGAAGTTTAATGTATAAACCAAAACTCGCAATTTTAGATGAACCAACAAGTGGTCTTGATGTTATAAATTCCATTGAAATAAGAAAAATAATAAAGAGTTTCACACAAAATGGTACGACAGTTCTTCTTTCATCTCATAATATGTTAGAGGTTGAATTTTTATCAGATAGGATTGCCTTAATTAACAAAGGAAAAATTCTTGTTGAAGGTAAACCTGATGATTTGAAAAAAGAATATAATGCGAGAAATATTGAAGAAGTATTCATAGGAGCCATACAATGAGAAAGTTTTTAATATTGTTTAATAAAGAAATTAAGAATTTAATTACAATTCAATTGATTTTACCATTAATTATAATGGTTGTTCTTTTTTCATTCATTGGTAGTTTTGTTTCAGAACAAGTAGAAAAAGAACAAGAACCCAAAAAAATTGCTGTAGTCGATTATGATAATTCTATTTTATCAAACGATGTTATAGAATCTCTTAAATCAGGAAATTTTATAATAGATAAAGTTTCTTTATCAAAGGAGGAAGCGCTTGATTATGTAAAAAATAATAATATTTCTACATTAGTTGTTATACCATCTGGATTTCAAGATAATGTGAATAGATTTTTTCAAAATGAAATTGAAATTTATAATATTATGAAAGGTATGTCTTTTGCAAATATTTCGAGTTCAGTTTCTACACAGATTATACTTTCAAGTATAAATGAAATAATATCAAATAGATATATATCTGAAGAATTTATCGGGATGAATCCTAATGTTATAAAAAATCCTGTTAAGATCAAAAGTTATGTAATGGTTAAAGATAAAATAGCTAATACTACAGTTGAAACAATTACAGGAGCTGTAACATCACAAAATATATTTATACCAATAATATTGATGATTGTTATAATTTTTTCTTCTCAGATGATTGTTTCAACTATTGCAAGTGAGAAAGAGAATAAAACTCTTGAAACACTATTAACAATGCCAATAAATAGAACATCGATACTTTTTTCGAAAATGCTGTCATCAGGTGTTGTTGCGCTTATAATGTCAGCAGTTTATATGATTGGTTTTAAAAATTATATGGGTGGAATAACAGGAGGTGTAACATCTGGTACTCAAACTTCTTCAGAATTATCAAAAATTTTAGTTGAACTTGGTTTGACATTTAATGCCCAATCTTATATTTTATTAGGAATTTCACTTTTTTTTGCAATATTATGTGCTTTATCTCTCTCTACAATTCTTGCTGTTCACGCTGAAAATGTTCAAAGTGCTCAAACTCTTATAACACCAATCATGATTTTGTTATTGATTCCTTATTTCTTAAGTTTGTTTACTGATCTAAACTCTCTTCCTTTAATTATTAGAATTTTACTTTTTTTAATACCTTTTTCTCATCCATTTATTGCATCACAAAATTTAATTTTTGGAAACACTTTACCAGTAATATATGGAATAGTATATATGGCTATATTTTTTGTTATCTGTTTGATTATTGCAACAAAAATTTTCTCTTCAGACAGAATTTTAACAGCTAAGATAAAAATAAAGAGAGGTTTTGTAAAAAGTAGATAACAACTTACCGATCTTTTTTGATAAAATTATTGTATGAACTTCTTAGATGGGGTCATAATATTAATTTTAATTTTTGCATGCTTCTTGGGTTATAAAAGAGGTATTTTCAAAACAGTTATATCGATTGTTTTTTTTATTTTAAGTATTTATCTTGCTTATAAATTTTCATCAAATCTTACTCTTTTTCTTGAAAGCAGAATGAATTTTGTTACTAATATAAAAAATTATATCGCAAATCATATAAATTTACCTCCTGAGACTAAAATATTACCTTCAACAATAGAGAATTTAAAATTATATATATCAAACCTCACTCTTCCATCTTTTTTTAAATCATGGCTTACTGAAAACCTTCCTTTTTTGTCTTCATTTGATAATCTTATAACTGTATATGATTCATATTTATACCTATTATCTGTAGTTATTGGTGAGATAATCTCTTTTTTCATTTTATTTCTTATCTTTATGATAATTTTTTCAATATTAAAAAAGCTTTTAGGTGGCATAATACATAAAATACCGATTTTAGGAACCTTAGATAGACTTTTAGGACTTATTTTTAATTTACTTTTATATTTTTCTATTATAGTTTTTTGTGTATTTATTTTATCAAATCTTTTTTTAAATTATCTTACGCCAAATTCTAATTTTTATAAATTTTTTAATAGCTCTTTTTTCGTTGGTTTTATACAGGAAAATATGGTATTATTTAAATCACTTCTCAATCTAATTATAAGAAAAGCCATGGAGGTCTTTATTTGAAAAAAGTTTTAGTAATTTTATTGATTTTTATGTTATTAAAGATAAATTTTGTATATGGAATAGAAAAAGATGTCAAAGTTTTATTATTTAAAAATCCGTTTGATATCAAAATTGAGGGTAACTTAAATGTTTTTTATACAGGGCAGAATATTTTAAATGAATCTAAAATATATTGCTTCAATAAAAATGTAAAATCTTTGAGATTGAGAGTTGGTATTTTTTCAAACATATTAGACGCAATAAATTATTCTAAGAATTTAGCTAATGCTTTTTTAAATAAAGAGATCTTTATAAGCAATGAAAACGAAAAGTTTAATGTTGATATTGGTGATTTTATCTCGAATGAGGAGAGGGATATTTTTAGATTGATAAATAAAGATAAGATACCTTTTTCTATGGATATTTTAATAGATGGTTCATATCTTTTTTTAGGGTCTGATAGAATAAAAATCAGTTTTGATAATAGTTTAAAAGATGGAATAATTTTCGAAATTAAATCAATTAACAATTATATAAAAATCAATGGAAGGAATTATAGAGGTTATGTCTATATTTATAAAAACATTAGTTCTTTTTATGTTATTAATAAACTAAATATTGAGGATTATCTTAAAGGAGTTGTTCCGTCTGAGATGCCAGAATCTTTTAATCTTGAATCATTAAAAGCACAAGCAGTTGCTTCAAGAACTTATGTTTTATCAAGAATTAAAGATAAAAATATTTATGATGTCACATCAACTCCAGATACACAAGCTTATCTTGGTATGGATAAAGAGAGTGAAAAAACAAATAGAGCGGTTGATGAAACACAAGATGAAGTGATAACTTATAATGGAAAGATAATTGAAGCTGTTTATCATTCAACATCAGGAGGTTATACTGAAAACAATGAAAATGTATGGAATTCTGTTCCATATCCATATTTAAGGGGTGTAGAAAGTCCTTATGAAGAGAAATCTCCACATTATGAATGGAATAAATCTTTCACAAATTATAAAGTTCAAAGATTGATAAAAAAATATACCCTTGATAATAACCTTTTAGATATTGGAGAAGTTTTAAATTTTGAAGTTATAAGAAGAGGAGTATCTCCAAGAGTTATTGAGATAAAAATAATTGGTATGTATGGTGATTTAATTCTAAATGGAACAACATTTCAAACTATTTTTGGTTTAAAAAGTACATGGTTTGATTTTGAATTTAAAAATTATTCCTCACCCTATATCACATCATTTTTAACAATGATTGAGATTGTTCCACTTTTTAAACCAGCCACTGAATTAATTTTTAATAAATTTACTCCATATGAAAATAATATTTATGATTTAAGAAAAAAGAGGTGGGATATAGTTACTTTTTCTGGAAAAGGTTGGGGGCATGGTGTTGGGATGAGTCAATGGGGTGCTCAGGGATTAAGCGAGAATGGATTCAATTATATCGATATATTAAAACATTTTTATACTGGTGTAGAAATAAAAAAATATAACTATGGATATCGAACTTTTTAACTATGATTTACCAAGAGAGCTGATTGCTCAAAAACCCCTTAAAGATAGAGATAAAGCAAGGATGTTGGTCTTGAAAAGAACAAATAATGAAATTTTTCATTCCTATTTTTACAATCTTCCTGAGTTTTTAGATAGAGGAGATTTATTGATATTAAATAATAGTAAAGTTATAAAAGCTAAGTTAGAAATAACTCTTGATACTGGTGGAAAACTCGATGCTATTTTTTTAAGAGGAGATGGAAATAAAATTGAAATTTTATGTGAAAAAAGTAAAAAATTAAGATTAGGAAGAAAAATATTTTTTAAAGATAAAACCGAAGGTGTTGTGAAAGAGGTTTTAGATGGTGGTAGAAGGATTATAGAAGTAAAAGATTTAAAAGACCATCTAACTTTTCTAAACAGAGTTGGTGAAGTGCCTCTACCTCCATATATTAAAGTAAGAGATGTAGATTTAGATGATTATCAAACAATATATGCAGAGGTTGAAGGTTCTATTGCAGCTCCAACTGCAGGATTTCATTTTACTGAAAACCTCTTTGATAATTTAAGAAATAAAGGTATCTCAATAGAATATATCACTCTTCATGTTGGAACTCCTACTTTTAGACCTTTGAAGGTAAATGATATTGATAATTACCAAATAGGGGAAGAGTATTATGAAATAGATGAAGAGGTTATAAAAAAGATAAAGGAGACAAAAGAAAGGGAAAAAAGAGTTGTTGCTGTTGGAACAACTGTAGTAAGAGCGCTCGAATCTTTGAAGATAGGTGATGAAACTAAAAGTGTTAAAGGAAAGACTAACATTTTTATAAAACCTCCATTTAATTTTAAAGTAGTGGATGCAATGATAACCAATTTTCATTTACCAAAAACATCACTCCTTATTCTTGTATCAGCTTTTGCAGGCAGAGAAAAAATATTAAATGCATATAAAGTTGCAGTTGAAAATAAATATAGATTTTATTCATTTGGTGATGGGATGTTAATTTTATGATTTTATTGTTATAATATTTTAAGCATAAAAGGATTTAATAATTTGTAAATATAAAGGAGGAAAGATGATTAGATTTGCTGAAAGAACATCAATGATGGGCACAGAAGGAGCCTTTGAGGTGCTTGCAAGAGCAAAGGCTCTCGAGAGGGAGGGTAAAGAGGTATATCATCTTGAAATTGGTGAACCAGATTTTGATACTCCAGAGAATATAAAGAAAGCTGCACTCGATGCATTAAATAAAGGCTATACACATTATACTCCATCAACGGGTTTATTTGAAACAAGACAAGCAATTGCAAACTACATTTCAAGAACAAGAGGCTTTGATGTAAAACCCGAAGAGGTTATTGTTACAGCAGGCGCAAAACCAGTAATTGTTTATTCTATTTTATCCCTTGTTGAGAAAGGAGAAGAGGTAATATATCCCGATCCAGGATATCCAATTTATAACTCTGCTGCAAGAATGGCTGAAGCAAAATTAGTGCCTCTTCCACTTTTAGAAGATAAAGAGTTCAAATTTGATTTATCTGATCTTGAGAAAAGAGTAACAAATAAAACAAGAGTAATTGTTATAAATTCTCCACATAACCCTACTGGTGGAATTTTAACACTTGATGATTTTTATGGAATTAGAGATATTATTGGAAATAAAGATATTTACATAGTGGCTGATGAAATTTATTCAAGAATAGTATATGAAGGTGAGTTTGTTTCAATTACAAAAGTTAAAGAATTAAGAGATAGAACTATTATAATTGATGGATTCTCAAAAACATATGCAATGACTGGTTGGAGACTTGGTTATGGAGTTGCAAATCCTGATATTATAAATATGATTGCAAAATATGTTACAAACAGTTATTCCTGTCCAACTGCATTTGTACAGATAGCTGGCATTGAAGCTCTTGAGGGTAATCAGAGTGCTGTTGACTATATGGTTAAAGAATTTAAAGAAAGAAGAGATATTATTGTTAAAGGTCTGAATGAAATTAAAGGCGTTAGTTGTAAACTTCCAAAGGGAGCTTTTTATGTATTTCCAAATATAAAGAGTTTTGGAAAAAGTTCAAACGAAATACATAACTATTTATTAAATGAACATGGTATTGCCTGTCTACCTGGAACAAGTTTTGGGGGATTTGGAGAAGGTTATTTAAGATTTTCATATGCAACAAGTAAGGAAAATATTAAAAAAGCATTGTTGAAACTAAATGAAGCTTTTTCAAAGGTGAGATAATATGGATTATATTAGTTTATTACTCTGGCTATTTATATTTATATCCCTTTTTTATCCTGTTATGCAAAGAAGACAGATCGAACTTAGTAGATTAAGAGTAATCGCTAATCTTCAAAAAAAGAGAAAAACCAGAGTTATAACTTTAATTCATAGAGAAGAATCAATTTCCTTTTTTGGCATACCTTTTAGAAAAATGATAGATATAGAAGATTCAGAACAAATTTTGAGGGTGATAAGAGAAACTCCAGATAAAATGCCAATAGATTTAATTTTACATACACCAGGAGGTCTTGTGCTTGCTGCAGAACAGATTGCGAGAGCCCTGATTAGAAGAGAAGGTAAAGTTACATGCTTTATACCACATTATGCAATGTCTGGTGGAACTTTAGTAGCACTCGCAGCAGATGAAATTGTTATTGATAAAAATGCTGTTATGGGTCCAATCGATCCACAATTAGGAGGATATCCAGCAATATCTATATTAAAAACAGTAGAAAGAAAAAATATCAATGACTTAGATGATCAAACTCTTATTCTTGCCGATATAGCAGAAAAAGCAATAAATCAAGTTTATGAACTTGCAGTTGAAATTTTAAGTGATAAAGAAAAAGATGGAATTTTATCGAAAGAGAAGATAGAGGAAATAGCTAAAGAGCTAACATCTGGAAAATGGACGCATGATTATCCTTTGACTTGTGAAAGGATAAAAAATCTTGGTTTAAATGTCACATTTAATATGCCAGAAGATGTTTATGCTTTAATGAGCTTATACCCTCAAGCTGGTACAGGTAGACCATCTGTTCAATATGTACCTCTTCCAGTTCAACCTTCACCAACATCTCCAAAAAAAGGAAAAAGTGAATAAAAAAAATAGTTTAGAAAATTTAATAGATAATATTGAAAAGGTAATTGTAGGAAAAAGAGATGTAATAGAAAAAGTTATCATTTCTTTAATTTCTGGGGGCCACCTTTTAATTGAAGATGTTCCAGGTATTGGGAAAACTATGCTTGCTAAAGCTCTTGCAAAAAGTGTCAATCTTGATTTTAAAAGAATACAATTCACGCCAGATTTATTACCATCAGATATAATAGGAATAACTATTTATAATGAAAAGACAAGAGAATTTGAATTTAAAAAAGGTCCTATTTTTTCAAATATAATTTTAGCTGATGAAATAAATAGAAGCACTCCAAAGACTCAGTCAGCTCTTCTTGAGGCAATGGAAGAAAGACAAGTGACTGTTGATGGAGTAACACATAATTTAATAGAGCCATTTTTTGTTATTGCAACAGAAAATCCAATTGAATATGAAGGTACATTTCCCTTACCTGAAGCTCAACTTGATAGATTTTTTATGAAAATTGAGGTTGGATATCCTAAAAAAAATTATGAAATTGAAATGTTGAGTAGATTAGAAAAAGTTCACCCAATTTTAACAATTGAAGATGTTATTTCAAAAGATGAGATAATTGAAATTCAAAATGAGGTTAAAAATGTATATGTTGATGAAAGTTTAAAAGAATATATAGTGAATCTTGGAATTACTTTAAGAGAAGACGAAGATATATATTTGGGACCTTCACCAAGAGGGCTTTTAATTTTGATGAAGGTCTCTCAAGCAAGAGCATTTCTTTATGGTAGAAGCTACATTATTCCTGATGATATTAAAGAGTTGTTCTTTTCTGTTATGTCTCATAGAATTATAGTTAAACCTGAATCTAAAATTAAAGGGATAAATGAAAAAGATGTATTAGAAAGGGTATTATTAAAAGTAGAAATTCCAATTGATAAGAAAGCATAAAAAAGAGATATTATTTATAATTTTAATCTTATTTGGATATTTTATACATTCATATTTAATAATTTCAATTTCATCCTTTTTTCTTTTATACATAATAATTTTCAATATTATTTTAAAAATAAAAGATGATTATTTAGATTACAAAGTAAAAATCACTCCTGAAATGATAATAGAAGGTGAAAATATTAAAATTACATATTTTTTTAAATTTAACTATAACTTCCCCCCTATTTGTGAAATAATACCAGATTTACCTATTTACTTTATTCCAATTGATAAAAAAAATACAGTAGTTGAAGTAAAAAAAGATTTAAATTATGAACATTCTTTTGTTCTAAGAACAAAAAAATTTGGTAAGTATTATATTGGAAATTTTAAGATTAAAATTTTAGATCCACTTGGTCTAGTTCAAAAAGAGAAATATATAAACCTAAATATTGAAGTCAATGTTTTTCCAAAGATCATAAGAATAGAAAAATCCATAATAAAACTCAAAGAGCCATCATTTGGTTTAAAAGTTAAAGAAAAAATATTTGAAGATTATACTTCTATTAAAGGTTTTTCAAAATATACAGGCACAGAAGAATTGAAAAGAATTGACTGGAAAATTTCCGCACATTTAGGAAAATTAATGATAAGAGAATATCCTTCAACAGCAATAACTTCAATAACAATAATTGTTGATGCATTCGCATCAAAAAATCCAAGAAATCAAGAGATATTTATAGAGCATGTCTCAACTTTAGTATCATCTTTTTCATATTATTTTGAATTAAATAGATTTAACTATGGTTTATGGATAATTGGAAAAGAAAAAATTAAGGAAAGTAATGGAAAGGGTCATCTCTTAAAAATTCTTTCTGAAATTACCAATATTAATCAAGAAAAAGAGTATGATTTTAATGAATATTTTCAAAATAATAGAAAAGAATTAAAAGACCTAAACAATATTCTTCTCTTAAAACAGACAATATCCATAGATGAGTTGTTAAACCTTATTAAAATAAAATCATATAACACTAATTACACAATATTTCTTCTTCCAGATTATGGTTTTTTATTTCCATGGGAAAAGCCACACCCATACATTCTTTCTGAAACAAAGGAAGTTGAAAATATAAGAAATATTAAAGATAGTTTAAAAAAATATGGTATTAGTATTATAATATTAAGAGGAAATGAGTCGATCAAAAATTTTATTTTTATATAAATTAAGTAATTTAATGATTTTTTTAACTGCAATTTACTTGCATATAAATATTTTTATGCCTGACTTAAAAATTTTATATTCGATACCTTTATTCAGTCTAATTCTATTATTTAATAGAAAAAACAAAATCTTAGTTCCAATTTTATTGTTTATATTATCGACTACTTTTATTTTTTATTTCAATAATCCAACAACTTTTGTAATTTTTATTGAAAATCTATCCTTTATTTTTTTATATATCATTTTTTTAAATTTTATTGAAAAAGATTTTGTTAGCTTTATCTCTATTCCGATTTTAATTTTTTATTTAATTCTATTTGAAAAATTAATAGGAATGAATTTGTTTTTAATGATAAGTTCTACTTTCTTAATTGTTGTAACTATTTTTTTAAGATTTCTAAATAATAAAGGTTTTTATTTTTGGGAAAATGATTTTTCTATAAAAGGAGATCCATATAAAAAAAGTTTTAAATATTTGCTTTTATCTCTAATTTTTTTCCCAGTATTTTATTTTGTCACCTTTATCAATTTCTATGACTTCAATAAACTTTTTATATTTAACAATAACACTACTATTAACAATACCCAAGAGATAATAGAAGAGACAGCACCTGAGTCTTCTCAAACAATAATCTCAAGATATATATTCACGATTAAAGCAAATACTCAAAAGGTTGTTAATTTTTTATTAAATTCAACTTATCTAATAATTTTTTTAGGCTTTTTAGTTTTTTTCATATTAGCAGGAATAATTCTCTATAGAAAAATAAAAAATGTTTATGGTAATACAAAAGCAAAAAAATTTCTTTTACTTTCTTTTTCTCTATCTGCAATTTTTTTATTTTCTCTATTTTTCTTGTATAAACCTTTTGAGAAATTAATATTTTATTTAAAAGATAAATTTAATATTGGAACCTATGGTTTTACTCCATTTGCACAAATATCAAACACAATTAGGAGAATTTTACCACAAACTGCTTTAACCAAGATTTCAAATATCTATATTGATATTGGAGCTATCTTAATAGTAGTTTTATTTATTATCATAGTATCAATAGCTATCTATTTTATTATTTTCTTTTTATACAAACAAGTATCTGATAAGAGAAAAATTGAACTTAATAAAACCTTAGAAAATTTAAATTTAGATGATGTAAAATTAAATGAAATAAGTGGCTCTCCAAAAGAAAAAATTATTATAATATACAACAATCTCATCAAAAAACTCAGCACAGTTATTAAAAAATTTATATATGAAACTCCTTTAGAATATAACTTAAAATTTAAACAAGAAAAACCATCTTTAGGTGATGAATTTGAATTGATAACTGATAATTTTATAATTGCAAAATATTCAAATATTGATATTGATAATAAAGTTTACAATGAAACTTTTAAAAACTATAAAAAAATAGTTGAAAAACTTTTTAAGGAGGTGTACTTTGGAGGAAAGATTTAAAAGTGCAGATAGACCTGAGACAAGCGAAGGAAAACAATATCACATAGATTTAAAACCAGGCGATCTCTCTCCTTATCTTTTAACTCCTGGTGATCCAGGAAGAGTTGATAGAATTTTAAAAACATGGGATGAAGGAAAAATTTTATCTTTTCATAGAGAATATAAATCAGCTACTGGTAAATTTAAGGGTATCGATATATCTGCTCTATCAACAGGTATTGGAGGACCTTCTCTTGCAATTGCAATTGAGGAGTCTGCAAGGATAGGAGTTAATACCTTTATAAGAGTAGGGACAACAGGTTCAATTCAAAAAGATATATCTCTTGGTGATATAGTAATTATAAATGGTGCAGTAAGACTTGATGGTACTTCAAACCAATATGTTAGAGTTGAATATCCAGCAGTTGCATCATTTGAAGTAACATTAGCTCTTATAGAAGCTTGTGAAGAACTTGGTTATAAATATCATGTTGGCATTGGTGCTTCAACAGATTCCTTTTACACAGGGCAGGGAAGGCCAGGTTTAAATAATTATCTTCCTTCTTTTGCAAAAGAAATTTTTAATGATTTACAAATAGCAAATGTTATGAATTTTGAAATGGAGTGTGCTGCTCTTTTTACAATAACATCTATATATAAATTAAGGGCTGGTGCTTTATGTGTTGTTATTGCTAATAGGATAACAAATGAATTTGAATATATTGGAGAAGAAAAAGCTATAACAGTTGCTAATTATGCAGTAAAAATTTTATCTCACTGGGATTCAATTAAAAGAGAAAAAGGTAAAGAGTATTTCTATCCAGGATTAATTAAATAACAATTTTATATCTAAATACCTATTTTTCTAAATATTAGTCTTGAAAAATAGGTAACCCATAATCCTATAAAGAAACCCCTCCAATAACATCAAATAAAAAATGTAAGCCAAGATATAATCTTGATATTGATATTAATATTATTAAAATAATGGAAATTATCATCAAATAATTTTTCTTAAAAGTTAAATATAATCCTATCCACAAAACTGTTGAATTTTGAGAATGACCACTTGAAAAACCATAACCACCACCAGATTCAACATAAATTGCTTCTACTATTTTTTCATCAGGTCTTGGAGATTTAAAAATATTTTTAAATATGTTGTTTGTTAGATATGAAATTGTTAATAGAATGAGAAGCTTTAATGTTATTTTATCTTCAAAAATAAGAAAGAAAAAAGTAAATAAAATTAAATAGAATTGTATGCTTCCTAAATCTGTTATTATTATAAATAAATTATTTAAGAAATTGCTTCTAATATTAGCAAAAAATTTTAAAATTGTATAACCAAAAATATATCACTCATTAAAATTTACCAATTTTATAATTATACACTAACAAAATATAATTGGTCGAAATTTAATTGCTGATTTTAGTGTACAGGTAGTCGGGCACCTTATTCACTAATTTCAAACTCTAATCCTAAAAATATTATACTGATGATATAATGATTTAATATGAAAAAAGAGGATCTCATTCTTTTTTTACCACCTTTTTTATGGGGATGGACATTTGTTATAGTAAAAAATGGTGTATCAAATTATGATCCCCTTTCTTTTATATTTATAAGATTTTTATTTTCAATAATTTTCCTTGTTCCTTTAATATACTATTTTAAAGTAAAAATAACAAAAAATATTTTTTTAAAAGGTTTTATCCTTGGTATTTTACTTTTTTTTGCTTATCTATTTCAAACAATTGGTTTAAGATATACAACTCCTTCGAACAGTGCATTTATAACATCAATTTCAGTTATAATAACCCCCTTTTTTAATTTTTTTGTTTCTAAATCTAAAATTAAAACTCAAACTTTTTTTGCGATTATATTATCCTTAATTGGATTATATTTTCTTTTTGGTGGAAATTTTCAAAAAATAAATATTGGTGATATATTAACTTTTATTTGTGCAATTTTCTGGGCATTGCATATATCATTTATTGGTCATTTTTCATTAAATGAAGAATCTCTTTCATCTCTTTTTGTTCAACTTTGGGTTGTATTTCTTTTTTCATCAATATCAATATTATTAACAAATAAAACAATATTACCTATTCCAAAAAATTCATTATTAGATTCCTTTATTGTTGCTATTTTTGCAACAATAGTTCCTTTTTATATACAAATTAAATATCAAAGAAGAGAAAATACAATTAAAACTGCATTCATCTTTTCTACAGAACCGATATTTGCGAATCTTTTAGAAGTTATTTTTCTTGGTCCAATTTATACGATTATCAATTATTTTGGGATGATTTTGATATTTTTTTCTTCTTTAATAGCTCAAAGAGATTAACTTTTTATGAATCTTTCAAATTCTTTTAAAGAAAGAGTATTTATTACATCTTTTTTATTTAGCCAACCCCTTCTTGCTACTCCTATTCCATATCTCATATCAGAAAGACCATTAACTGAGTGAGCATCTGTGCCAATTGAGAATTTTAAATTATATAACTCCTTTCCATGCATAGCATTTAAATCATTCAAATCTAATCTTTCTGGATTAGCATTTATTTCAAGGATTATTCCATTATTTTTGGCCTCTTTAAAAATTTCATCTAAATCAACTTCATATTCATCTCTTGTACCAAGCAGTCTACCAGTTGGATGTGTTATTATTTTTATTTTTTCTATGTTCATAGCTTTTTTGATTCTTTCAGTTATTTTCTTTTTATCTTGATTAAAACCAGTATGAATTCCAGCAAGACATATATCAAAAATTGAGAGCTCTTTTTCTTCAAAATCAACGCTTCCATCTGAAAGAATATTCAATTCACAGCCCAAAAATATTCTGAATTTGTCACCAAACTCCTCATTTATTTTATCTATCTCTTTTTTTTGCTCTTTATATTTTTCTATTGATAAGCCAGAAGCAACTCCAAGCGCTTTTGCGTGATCAGCAATAACTAAATACTCATAACCCAACTCAATAGATTTTTTTACCATCTCATAAATGGTATTTTCACCATCAGAATATTTTGTATGAACATGCGTATCACCTTTAATATCTCTAATATCAATAATTTTAGGAAGTTTGTTTTCAAGCGCAAGTTCAATTTCACCCCTATCTTCTCTCATTTCTGGAGGAATGAGTGGCAAATCTAAAATATTATAAACCTCTTCCTCTTTTTCTCCACAAATTCTTTCATCTTTGTCAATTTTAAATACTCCATACTCATTAACTTTTAATCCCTTTTTAATAGCAAGTTCTCTTATTTTCACATTATGTTCTTTTGAACCTGTAAAATATTGAACTGCTGCACCAAATGAAATTGGTTCAACTACTCTAACATCAATCTGTATACCTTCTGGAGTAATTATTGTTGATTTTGTATCACCTTTATTTACAACCTCTTTAACAATTCCCATATTTGTAAAAAAATCCATTACTTGATTTGAATTATTACTTGTCACAAGAATATCAATATCTCCAATAGTTTCTTTCATTCTTCTGATACTTCCGCAAATTTCTATTTTATCAATAGGTGCTCCTTTTACTAAACTCTCTTTTACAAACTCCGCAATTGGTAGTGCTATTCCAAGATTGATTCTTCTTACCTCTTTCTTTTTTGGGTGTTGAAGAGCCTTAAGAATATTCTCCTCTTTTTTTTGACCAAAACCATCTAATTGCCTAATTTTTCCTTCAATTGCTGCTTTTTTTAAATCTTCTATATTTTTAATTCCAAGTTTATTATAAAGAGTATATGCTCCTTTTGGTCCAACTCCAGGGACATTTAAAAGTTCAATTAAAGTTTCAGGTATTTGCTTTTTTACCTCTTCAAGTTTATCTATTTTTCCAGTTTCAAGATATTGAACAATCTTTTTAGCAATTCCTTCACCAATTCCCTTGATCTCAGTTAATTTTCCCTCTCTTGCAAGTTCTTCAATAGGAATAGTCAGATTTTCTATTCTTCTTGCTGCTTCAATATAAGCATTTATTTTGAACTTCATTTCGCCAAGAATTTCAAGATATGATGCTAACTCATAAAGTTTTTCACTAACCTCTTTATTTCTCATAATTAAATTATAGGATATTTTTTCTTTAATTATAATAATTATTGAACTTTTAATGTTAAATAGATAAAATTTAAATAAGATAAATAATAGGAGGTTTTTATGCAAATAGATGAATTGTCAAAAATTCCTGATATTTTTACTTTTGATAGATTTTTAATTTTTGAGCCACATTCAGATGATGCTGATATTTTTGTAGGTGGTTTGATAAAAAAACTTTCTAATATGAAAAAAGAAATTATTTTAGTTACAGTAACAGATGGAAGCAAAGGGACATACAATCCATATGAAAATGAGGGTAGCATAAGAGAAAAAAGAAGAGAGGAGAGATTAAATTCCTCTTTTATTCTTGGAATTAAGGATACAATTTTTTTAGATTATCCTGACTATGATTTACCAGATAAAAAAATTCTTGTTGAAAGATTCATAAAACTAATTAGAGAGTTAAAACCTGATTGTGTCTTTACTGTTGATCCATTCTTATTATATGAAGTTCACCCAGATCATAAGATAGTTGGCGAATCTGTAAGCGAAGCTTTTTTCTTTTCTCCGATGCCTTTAATATATAAAAATTACACTCCACATCTCGTAAATACAATAGCTTATTATATAACACAATACCCAAATAATTTTATAGATATATCAGATACTTTTGATTTTAAAATTGAGGCTATAAAAAAACATAAATCACAATTTAATGAAGAAGATTTTATGAAAATGAAAACCTATTTAACTTATAAAAATGGAGAATATGGTAAAAAAATAGGAGTAAATTATGCTGAAGCATTAAAAATTTTAACCCCATTACAAATTCACACAAATGTTGATGCTATTTATTTATAAAATGGAGGTATTATGGATGAATATAAAATAATGTTTGATTCAATTTATAATGTTCCTGAAGATATTGAGGAGATTAAAAATTATTTAAAAGACTATAAAACCCCAGATTTCAAATTTAATAAAATAGTTTTTCTTGGTACAGGTGGTGGTTCAAGAGCTGCTTTTGATGTTATCTCTACTTATCTTTTTGATAAATCTCCCCATCCTATTTTCATATATCAGAGTTATGAAATTCCAGAGTTTATTGATAAAGAAACACTTGTTATAGCTTGCTCTTATTCAGGTGAAACAGAAGAGACAATATCATCGCTTGAAAAATCAATTAAAAAAACTGATAAGATTATAATTTTTTCTTCAAATGGAAAATTAGAAAAGATTTCAAATGAAAAAAATTTACCCTTTATAAAATTAAAAAAGGGTTATGAAGCAAGACAGGCATTACATATAATATTTTTTTCAATAATTATTATCTTAGAGAAGTTTTTAAAATTAGATTTTTCAAATGATATAGATGAAGTTATAAAGATTTTAAAAATTGAGAGAGAAAAAAATAATAGTGAATTAGATGAAATTGTTAATGATATGATTAACAGAATACCTGTTATTTATGGTTCATCAAACTTTTCAGATTCCATTGCAGAAAGATTTAGAAGACAATTCAATGAAAATGGAAAAATATTAGCACACTCAAATATCATTCCGAAC
>JAAYUH010000138.1 GCA_012517755.1 bacterium
AACAGTTGAAAAATACTTTCTTTCCTTAGTCCCACTTGTTAATGGATACTTTTGTTTAAATTCCTCATATGAATCCGCTTTGTACTGTGTGTACATCCAAAGAAAAGCATCGTCCATTTTATCCGACATTCTCATCTCTGTTAATTTTAACATTATCATAGCATCATTTTCGCTCATAATTATCCTCCCAAAAAAAAATTATATTTTAATTATATAATAAAATTTTCTAATTTCTTCTCTTTTTATGATAGGATATCATCATTAAGCCTCTTGAAAGTAAAAGAAGGGCTGCAACAATAATCAATAGTTGATATGGATAAAAAGGGTATTTATTTACTACAATAATAAACATTGTTATAAACCCAAAAACCGCGCCAAAAGGTATTGGTCCCATAAATTTTATGAATTTATCAAGTTTAAGTAGGACATATAAAAAAATAAAACAAGCAGCTACAATCACTGATATTATTGTTTCAATTGGGAAAACATAAATTGCTGCACCAAGAGTCGCTGCTAAACCTTGACCACCTTTAAAATTAAAATAAATTGGAAAGTTATTTCCCAAAATCATAGCTATATAGGACAAAATAATTGTTAAATCACTTTTTCCAAATGTTGTTGCTAAAAAAATAACTAAAATACCTTTTAAACCATCCAAAACACCAACTGTAACTCCAGTTAATAAACCAAATTGTCTTGAAACACCAGCAGAACCAGCGAAATCTTTTTCTCTAACATCTTGTTTTTTAATATATTTTGTTATTATTACTCCCCATGTTAATGAACCAATAAAATAACTTAATATTATAATAAACAAATCAACCATAAACCCTCCAATATAACTTCATTTTATCATTAAATTCTTTAAATTTATTCAGTTTAAAATAACTTGAATTAGTTTAAAAAAAATATTTTCTAAAAATTTTTCAACTCTTTATATAATCTCCATTCTCTCTTTCCATATCCAAGAATTTTATATATTTCAAAAATTCTTCCCTCTTTTGTTTTAACTATATAGATTTTTTTATGTTTTCTTTGATACCATCTTCTTTTTAAATCAACTCTTCTCTCCTCAAATAAAATTCTATCAATGATGAATTTTTCACCATTCCATATAAAACTTTCTGGTATTCCAATAGAATCAACCTCAACAGATATTCCCTCACCGATAAAAATATCCATCTCAATAAAATTATAAAACTAATTAATCAAGTATCAACTAAATGTATAAGTCCATAACTTACCTTCCAAAATTAAAATCAGAGTGTCTATAATATCAAAGAGACAAACAATGTTAAATTAGGGACTGACCCTTTTTTAACATTTTATGTTAATTTTAGGCCTGACCTTTTTTAACATTTTTCTACTGCTACTACTTATATTAAGGGATTACAATATGTTCGTGAATTTATTTACCAAAATAAATCATATTGACAGATTATAAATATTTATATAAAATTATTATACCCTCCCCTATAGGGTAGGAATAAATTTTAAGAAATTATTTTTAGGAGAAAGAATGATGAAAGATATTAAAAAAGATGAAAAAACAATAAAAAAGAGTGAACATATTCATCATAAGCATGAAGATGTTCTTAAGTTAATAAATATTGCCAAAGGGCACCTTCAAGGTATTGAAAATATGATTCTTCAGGATAAATACTGTATTGATATTTCTAAACAGATTCTTGCAGTTATATCAATTTTAAAAAAAGCTAATCTTGAAATTTTGAAAAAACATCTTGAAACATGTGTAAGAGAGTCAAGAGATAGTGATGAATTTGAAGAAAAAATTGAAGAATTGAAAATGGTGCTTGAATATTTAACAAAAGGGAAGGAAGTTTGATATATGAAGAAAAAAGTAACAGTAGAAGTAGAAGGGATGACCTGCGCATCCTGTGCTTTAACAGTAAAAAAAGCAATTGTGAGCACAGATGGAACTTCTGATGTTGATGTAAATCTTGTAACAAATAGTGCCACTTTTTCTTATGATCCAGATATTACAACAATTTCAGATATTCAAAAGAGTGTTAAAAAAGCAGGATATTCATTAAAATTGAATTTAGAAGAAGAAAATAAGGAACTTAAAAATTCTAAGAAATTACTACTACTTTCAATTGTCTTTCTGATTCCAATTTCAGTTTTAATGATTTTTGATATGTTTAAAATTTTTATGATTCCTTATATGGATTTTTTAGAAACAATATTATCAATCCCTTTAATATTAAT
This sequence comes from bacterium, assembly GCA_012517755.1. GTDB lineage: Bacteria > Caldisericota > Caldisericia > B22-G15 > B22-G15 > JAAYUH01. The sequence continues at coordinate 2,230 of JAAYUH010000138.1, forward strand.
AGTTGGATTTAATATACATAAAAGAGCTTTTATCTCTTTATTTAATGGAGTTATAAATATGGATTTACTAATATCAATAGGAACTCTTGCAAGTTTAACAACTGGATTTTTAAAAATTTTTGGAATTCCTATCTCAAATTTTTCTTTTGTAGGTGGAATGATAACCTTTTTCTTTTTGCTTGGAAAATATCTTGAAAGTTTAGCAAAAGGCAGAGCATCAAAAGAGATAAGATCTCTCCTTGAAGTTGGTGTAAAAAAAGCAAGAATTATTGTTGATAACGAAGAGATTGAAGTAAAAATAAATGAACTTGATATCGATGATTTAATGGTTGTAAAACCATTTGAAAAAATACCAACAGATGGTTTAATAGTTAAAGGTACAACAACTATCGATGAATCAATGGTAACAGGAGAGTCAAATGAAGTTGTGAAAAAAGAGGGAGATGAAGTTATTGGTGGAACAATGAATGGAAATGGTAGAATTGTAGTTAAAGTCACAAAAAATCAGGATGAAACTTTTTTAGCAAATCTTATCAAATTAGTTGAAGAGGCACAAAATACAAAAGTTCCAGTTCAAAATTTGGCAGATAAAATAACAACAATTTTTGTACCATCAGTTTTAATCATTTCATTACTTTCATTCCTCTTTTCATATTTTATGTATGATACATCTATAAAAATTCTTTTAGAAGCATCAAGATTTCTTCCATGGATAAACCCTCAGTTAAATAGAATTTCACTTTCTATTTACTCATTAGTTGCAACACTTGTCATAGCTTGCCCCTGCGCACTTGGTCTTGCAACTCCAACTGCTATTATGGTTAGTAGTGGAATAAGTGCAAAGAGAGGAATATTTATTAGAAATGGAGAGGCAATTCAAAGAATGAAAGATGTAACAACAATAGTTTTTGATAAAACTGGAACATTAACTTATGGGAAACCAGAAGTTGTTGATGTTATTGATTTTACAAAAGATAAAGATGGATTTAAAATTTTAGCTTCTTTAGAAAGATACTCAAGTCATATCTTAGGAAAAAGTATTGTTGAAAAATACAAAAAAGAGGGTTTAGATTTTTATGATGTAAGCGAATTTGAAGAGATTCCAGGTGTTGGGGTCAAAGGTAAAATTGATGGAAAAAATTATTACTTGGGTAATCCAAAAGAAATTTCTAAAATTATCAAGAATTTAGACGAAAGCTTAATGAAAAAAATCGATGGTTTTCAAAAAGAGGGAAAAAGTGTTGTATTACTTACTGACTATGAAAAAATAATATCAATGATAACAATAAGAGATAAATTGAGAGAGGATACAAAAAAATTGATAGATGAGTTGAAATCGATGAATATTAAACCTGTACTTGCAACAGGAGATAACTATTCCTACGCAAAATGGGTGAAAGATGAACTTGGAATAGAAGAATTTTATGCTGAGGTATTACCTGAAGATAAAATGAAAATAATAAAAAATTTACAGGATGTTGGTGAAGTTGTCGCTATGGTTGGTGATGGAATTAATGATGCTCCTTCTCTTAAACAAGCTGACATTGGAATTGCAATGGGGTCTGGAACTGATGCTGCA
>JAAYUH010000139.1 GCA_012517755.1 bacterium
ATCATCACAAGAAGTTTCAATTCCTAAAATTTTCATTCTAAGATAAATTTTACCATATATTTAAATAATAAAGATAATTGAGTTTATCTTCTATAATTCCTTTATCAATTCATAAATATCTATTCTTAAAAATTTTACTACTCTTCCCCTTTTTATTAAAAATTTTTAATATTTATTTTTTAATTTTAATTATACTAACTAAAATAACTTTGAAATGATAAATTTATTGAGTTATAATTTTTTAAGTTATGTATCCTAAATTATTTGTTAATTTGAAAGCAATTGGTGAAAATTATTTAAAAATAAAGAAAGAGTGTGAAACAATTAGAATTGGATTGATACCTGTAGTTAAAGTTATAGGGGGAGATAGAAATATAGTTAGAACCTTACATTCTTTAGGAGCAAATGTCATTGCTGATTCAAGGATAAAAAATATTTTTGATTATAAAGATATTAAAGTAAAAAAAATTCTTTTGAGGTCTCCATCTTTTTCAGAAATCGATAGTGCTGTTGAATTAACTGATTATTCATTAGAAACTGAAATGGTTACAATAGAGAAAATTGCTTCATCCTGTAGAAAAAAAGGTAAAAAACATGGAGTTATAGTAATGGTTGAGGTTGGGGAATTAAGAGAAGGATTGATGCCTGAAGATGTTGTTCCTTTTGTAAAAAAAATTACATCTTTTTCAAATATTGAATTTCTTGGTTTAGGAACCAACACAACCTGTTTTTCTGGGATTATTCCAGATTATAAAAATCTTAAAGTTTTATATGATTTGAAACTTAAAATTGAAGAAGAGGGTATAAAAGTAAAAATATTATCAGGTGGAGGTACAAATTTATTAAGAATGATATGGAATAAAAAAATACCAGATTTTATAAATCAAATAAGAGTTGGAGAGGGAATTTTTCTTGGAGTTGATGCAATAAAAAGAGAACCTCTATCTGGTTTAAGACAAGATACATTTAGACTTGACACAGAACTTATTGAAGTAAAGAAAAAACCCTCCTTGCCATGGGGAGAGAGAACAAAGGATGCTTTCGAAGAAGCGGTTGAATTTAAAGATGAAGGAATAATGATAAGAGGAATTGCATCAATTGGTAGGCAAGATATTATTCTATCAGGAATAAAAGAAGATGAAAGTATAAAAATAATTGGAGCATCAAGCGATCATATGGTTCTGAATTTAAATAAATCACCTTCATTAAAAGTTGGTGATATTATATCATTTAGATTGAATTATGCAGGAGTTTTATCTTCATTCACATCTCCTTATGTTGAAAAAATATATATAGAAGAATGAACAAATATAAACTATTTTTTACTTTTCTAAAGATAAGTGCATTAACACTTGGGGGTGGCTATGCAATGGTTCCAATAATTGAAAAAGAAATAATTAAAAAAAATGTAATTCAAAAAGACGATTTTGATATACTTTTTTCTAAAGCTCAAAGTGCACCGGGTCCAATTGCTATAAATACAGCATTTATGGTTGGAATGAAACTTTCTGGAGTTTTTTTAGGACTATTTTATGTTTTAGCTGTTTTTATCCCACCATTTCTTGCAATTTCTCTCATTGCTTCACTTATAAAAAGATATGCTGATTTAACTTATGTTCAATATTTTTTAGAGGGAATAAGAGTTGGGATTTCAGTCATTCTTATAAATTTTTTGTTTGGTTTGATAAAAAAATTCAGATATCTTGAGTTTTTATTTCTTTTAATAGGTTTCTTATTGATACATCTCGTTAAAATTAGTTCTATTTATACATTACTTATAGTAACTTTTTTATATTTTATTTTTACATTAAAAAGAAAAAATGATAGTTAAACTTTTTTTAATTTTTTTAAAAATTGGTTTTTTTTCTTATGGAGGTGGATGGAGTTCACTATCTATAATAAAAGATGAACTTGTAAATGTTTACAAATTAATAAGTTTAAAAGAATTTCTTGATATGGTATCTATTGCTGAGATAACTCCAGGTCCAATAGCAGTAAATTTAGCTACATATATTGGTATCAAATATGCTTCCTTTATAGGTGGTTTTTTTGCAACACTTGGCTTAATTTTACCAGGGATAATAATTTTGATACTTCTTGAAACCTTATTATCCTTTTTAAGTAAGAAATATAATTTAGAAAAATTTTATAAGAGTTTGAAAGTTGGTGTCTCTGTTTTAGTTCTCTATGCTACATATTTAATGCTTACATCAGCAATTATCGATATAAAATCATTAATAATTTTTACTCTTCTATTGGTGTTAATATTTGTTAAAAAAGAAATTCACCCATTGATAATAGTTTTTTCTGGTGGTTTAGGTTTATTATTAATTAAAATGATATAATTTCATTTATGAAAAGGAGGTTAAGATGGAAATTAAAGAATTTTTAGATAAAACAAATGAAGAGTTAAAAGAATTAATTAAAGGTGCTTCTTTAAATTACTGGAACCTTGCAACAACAGGGAAAAAGGAGTGGGAAGAAAAATATAAGGAAAGTGATTTAAAAATAAGAAAATATCTTTCAGATAAAGATAGATTCAAGATGGTTGAAAAATTTCTTAAAGAACCATCTCTCTCAAAGATTGAGCATAGACAATTAATTTTATTAAGAAATGATATGATACCAAATCAGATAGATGAGCAAAAATTAAAAGAATTATCAACAAGAGAAATTGAAATAGAATCAACTTTTATAAATTTTAGGGGAAAAATTGATGGTAAAGAAGTTAGCGATAATGAAATTGAAGAAATTTTAAGAAAAGAAAAGGATTCAAATTTAAGGAAAAAAGCATGGGAAGCGAGTAAAGATATAGGAGAAATCACTGGCCCAAAAATTTATGAACTTATTAAATTAAGAAATAAAATTGCAAAAGGATTTGGTTATTCTAACTATTATGAGATGATGTTTGATTTACAGGAACTGAATGTAAATGAAGTTCATAGAAATTTTAAAGAATTTAAATCAAAAACAGACACTCTATTTATGACTATTAAAGATGAAATTGATGAAAAAATTGCAGATAAATTAGGAGTACAGAAAGAAGCTATAATGCCATGGCATTATAGTGATAGATTCTTCCAAGAAGCTCCACAAATTTATGAAATTCCTTTTGAAGAAATCTTCAAAGATAAAAATGTTGAGGATTTAGTTAAAAAAACTTACTCAGAAATAGGAATGGAAATAGAAGACATATTAAAAAGAAGTGATCTTTATGAAAGAAAAGGTAAAAATCAGCACGCTTTTTGTATATCTATAGATAGAGAAGAGGATGTCAGAATTCTTGCAAATTTAAGACCAAATGAAAGATGGACTGGAACACTCCTTCATGAAATGGGACATGCAGTTTATGACAAATATATCGATAAATCTCTACCAATTATATTAAGAACTCCAGCACACATTTTTACAACTGAGGCTGTGGCTATGTTTTTCGAAAGATTAGTTAGAAAGCCATCTTGGTATCAAAAGATTTTAAAAAGTGATTCAAAATTTGTTGATAGATATGGAGATGAACTGAACAAATCTTTAAGAGATCAATTAATAATCAGTGCAAGATGGATGATAACTTTTGTTTTCTTTGAAAAAATGCTTTATGAATCAGAAGAAAATATTAATAATCTATGGTATGACTTTGTATCTCAGAATCAACTGTTAAATATACCTGAAGAAAGAAGAAATAAATACGATTGGGCATCTAAGATTCATTTTGGTACTAATCCTGTCTACTATCAAAATTACCTTCTTGGCGAAATGATGTCATCTCAGTTAAATTTTTATATAAAGGATAATATTTCAGATGATTTATTTAATAAAAAAATTGGAGCTTTTTTTGTTAATAAAATATTTAGGCCAGGTGCAAGCCTTAGATGGGATGAACTACTTATTACTTCAACTGGCGAAACATTGAATCCTGAATATATTATAAAAGATATATCATTCATATAATGAGGAGGGTTTATGAGTTTAAAAGGAAGGGATCTCTTATCACTTTATGATTTTACAAAAGAAGAGATTGAAGAATTTTTAAAATCTGGTGAAACTTTAAAAATTAAATCTAAGATTGGTGAAAATTCTCCTGTTCTTGCTGGAAAAAAATTAGGGCTTATATTTGAAAAACCTTCAACAAGAACAAGAGTATCATTTGAAGTTGCTATGTATGAACTTGGAGGTCATGCTATATATCTTTCCTCAAATGAATTACAATTAAAAAGGGGAGAGACAATAGCTGATACTGCAAGAGTTCTATCAAGATATCTTGACGGTATTATGGCAAGAGTTTTTTTTCATAAAGATATTGTCGAACTTGCAAAGTTTGCAGATATTCCTGTAATAAATGGTTTATCAGATATGTTTCATCCTTGTCAGGTTCTCGGAGATTTATTAACAATTAAAGAAAAAAGGGGGAGGCTTGATGGCATAAGATTGACATTTTTAGGAGATGGAAATAATGTTTGTCATTCTCTAATGCTTGGAGGAGTAAAGATGGGGATGCAAATTGTTATTTCTACACCAAAAGAATATATGCCAGACAAAGAAGTAATTAACTGGGTAAAAGAAGAAGAAAAGAAATATAAAGGCGAAGTTTTGTTTATAGAAGACCCATTTGAAGCAATAAAAGGAAGTGATGTTGTTTATACAGATGTATGGGTATCAATGGGTCAAGAAAATAGTGAAACAAAAAAGAAAATTCTTTCACCATATCAAGTAAATGAAAGAATTGTCAAAAATGCAAAGAAAGATTTTATTTTTATGCACTGTCTACCTGCTCATAGAGGAGAAGAGGTTGTTGATGAAGTAGTAGATAGCGAGAATTCAGTTGTATTTGATCAAGCTGAAAATAGGTTGCATATTCAAAAAGGAATTTTATCTCTTTTATTATAGCTGGAGGGGAAGATATGGTTTTAGAAAAAAGGGAGTGGATTATTATTTCCATAATTACTTTTATCCTTGGAATATTAGTTGGTAATTATGCTTTCAAAAGTAATAGCAATAATTTAATAAATATTGAAGATCAAGTAACTAAAATATATGTAGATATTGCTGGTGAAATAAAATCTCCTGGTGTATATGAAATGGAAAATGGAGACAGGGTATTTCAACTCATCGAAAAAGCAGGAGGAGCAACAGAAAATGCTGATATATCTTCTATTAATCTTTCTAAAAAACTAACTGATGGAGAAAAAATCATAATATTTGCTAAAAGGAATTTAATTGATTCTGAAACAACAACATCATCTTCTATAACTCAATCTGATACATCATCTTCAATAAACAGTTCAACAAACAAATCAAATCTTATTAATATAAATACTGCATCTCAAAAAGAACTCGAAGAACTCCCTGGTATAGGTCCAGCTCTTGCTCAAAAAATAATTGACTATAGAGAAAAAAATGGATATTTTTCAACAATTGAAGATATAAAAAAAGTATCAGGTATAGGAGATAAAAGATTTGAAGCAATTAAGGACTCAATAACAGTTGGTCCTTGAGAAAATTATTTAGATTAATCTTTATATTTTTTCTTCTATCTCTTTTTTGTTTTAGATATCCTATTCTATTTATATTTTTACCTTTACCTCTTATTTTCATAAAAAGAAAAGATTTTCTAATTTATTATCTGATTTTTATAATTTCTGGATTGATTAGAGTCTATTTTTATAAACCACCAATTTATGAAAATTTAAATGAAGATAGTTTAATAGGTTCTGTCTGCTCTTTTGAAAATAGTGATTCGTTTGTTTTAAAAAATAGTGACGGGAAATTTTTAATTTATAAAAATGAAAACTTAAATTTAAATCCTTATGATAAAGTAAAAGTTGAAGGTTATTTTTTTAATGATAAAAGTGGAAATCCAGGGGAAGATAGTTTTTATTTATATAAACAAAGTGAGAAAATATCTGGAACATTTTTTGGTAAAAATATTGAAATAATTCAAAAAGATAATTCAATATTATCAAAAATAAGAGGTAAATTTTATTCAAACATTAAAAATTTAGGTATCAGTGGTGAAATTATAGAGGGATTAATTCTTGGGGGAAGAGGAGTAGAAAGTAATATAAAAGAAGAATTTAAGTATAGTGGTGTTTTACATCTTTTTGCTGTATCCGGTCTCCATATATCAATTATTGCTTCATTTCTTTCTCTTTTTTTACATCCATTTCTAGTGATTTTTTTACTTTTTATCTATCTAATGATAATACTTTTCCCAGTATCAGCAATTCGATCATTTATAATGTTTTCTTTTTATTTATTAGGAAAAAGATTTTATAGGGAGGCTGATTCATTAAATCTACTTTTATTTTCTGCTATTATTTTACTCTTAATTAATCCTATAAATATTATTTCTCCCTCTTTTCTATTAACATTTTCCTCTACTCTTTCAATAATCACAATTATTGAAAAATTCAAAAATAATTTTTATAAATTCTTTCTTTTTCCTCTTTTCATAAATTTAGGTAATTTTCCTATCCTTATCTATTTTTTCCCTTTTTTCTCATTCACATCATTTATTTCCAATTTAATAATAATTCCTATAATATCTTTAATTCTTCCACTTCTATTTTTCTTTGTTATATTATCAATTTTAATAAATAATATATTAACTATCTTAAATCCAATCTTTATAATTTTCTACAAAATTATTTTATTTTTTTCAAACTTTCCATCTGCAGCTTTTGGAGTTAAAAAACCTTCAGTAGTTTTTCTAATTTTATTTTTTTCTCTTTTTTTCCTTTTTATTCTCTATTTAAACTCAAATTTTGAAATTAAAAGATTCAAACCTTTATTTCTTATTCTTATCATTTCGGTTATCATCTCTTTTTTATATCCTTATATCTCTGATTTTGGAAAAATGAGAATAACATTTTTTGATGTGGGTGAAGGAGATTCTATTTTAATAAAAACACCAGATAATAAATATATTTTGATTGATGGTGGTGGAACCTTTTATAAAGAAAAAAGTAGTCCAGGAATAAGAGTATTAAACTCATTGAAGAGGTTAGGTGTTAATAAAATAGATTTATTGATTTTTACACATGAAGATAGTGATCACATTGAGGGACTTTTCCATATAATTAAAAGAGAAAAAATAGATTATATTGGTTATCCTGATATAGAACTAAGTTATTATGGAAAGGATTTAATAGACAAATTAGAAATACAAAATGTTAAAAAAATAAATTTAAAAAGAGGAGATTCTTTTGAAATAGATGGTTTAGAATTTATTATATTGAATCCTGTTTCAGGTGGAAAAGATTATTTAAGAGCAAATGACAATAATAACTCTTTGTGTATTTTATTAAAATATAAAAATTTCTCAGCATTACTTACTGGTGATATTGAGGTTGAAGCAATCAATGATATTTATAAACTCTATCCAGATTTAATAAATGATGTAACTCTTTTAAAAGTACCCCATCATGGAAGTAAAAACTCATATGATATGAATTTTTTTAATTTAGTAAGCCCAGAATATTCAGTTATTTCTGTTGGACCAAATGTTTTTGGGCATCCATCAGACGATATTTTAGATTTACTCTCAAGCATCAATTCAGAAATATTACGAACAGATGAAGATGGCGCGATTGAAATTGATATTATTAAAAACAAAATTAAAATCAACACTTATGATTTTTCAGAAACTATCACCAATCTTTTTGAAAATAGATTCAATTCCTCTTTTTCATATCCTCCATAACAGTTAATAATTTTAAAACCTACCTCTTCTAAATAATTTTTTATCTCACTGAAACTATATATTCTATAATTCCTTATATATTCATATATCTTTCCATCTTTAATAAAAATTCTTTCTGTTTTTAATCTACTTGTTTTTAAATTTATTTTATTTTTTTCTAATATATACATTCCTTCTTTTTTCTCCCATCTCTCTTTTGGAAGATTATTTATTAAATAATATATATTTTCAATATCTAACAAAAATTTACCATCTTTTTTTAATGCTCTGTATATTTTTTTTAATAAATCAAAATTTTCTTCATCTTCAAAATATCCAAAACTTGTCCATATTGATATTACACTATCAAATTCATCTTCAAAATCTATTTTTCTTATGTCCATATCTATAAATTTTAAATTTTCATTTATGTATTTATTTTTATTTGCAATATCAATGAATGTTTTATTAAAATCTATGCCTAATCCTATAAAATCTCTTTTACCAAGTTCTATTAAATGTCTTCCTATACCGCATCCAAGATCAAGAATTTTATCTTTTTCTTTTAAAGACAAAACATCAATTATAAAATCAACCTGTTTTTTTGTTAACTCCTCACTTTGAGTAATTAGATTATATTTTAAATAATTTTCATCGAACCAATTAAAAAACCATTCATCCATTTGATACATTATAATATATATCTAAATTTTTTATAAAATTAATTTAATATCAAACATAAATAAATTTTAAAATATAAAATTTATCTTAAAGATAGATTGTAACTTTTATTTTTTTAGAATATTTGGACCTATAGAACCTCTTGAAAAGTTTTTTTTGAATTATAATTAAATTGAGGATAAGAAAAATGAAAACTAATTTAAGATTTTTTATTATTATAACAATAATTATAGTTATAATAATATCAACAGTTTTTTTGTACAAAATTCATAATAAAAGTGAAACTGAAAATAATAATATAATATCGACCACAATGTTTATTCCAAATCAATCTCTTTCGGTAGGAACTATTGTAAATTTTGATACTCAAATTCAAGATATAAGTAATAAGATTGTAAATTTCAAGGGTAAAAAAGTTTTTATCTTCGCAAATAATCGTTGTGGTAGTTGTATGTATCTCAATTTTCCTCTTGTTGAATGGATAAAAAAATTTAAAGAAATAGATTTTTACTTTTTTGAGTCAAGCAATCAGCAACCATTAATATACTCAGAACTAAAACAGGAATCAAATTTTTACACTTTTGTTGGAGGTGAATATTTTAATCTTTTCAAAAACCCTGCTACTCCAACTGTTTTCTTTATTGATGAAAATAATAAAATTGTTTGGAAAAGAACAGGATTTCAAATCTCTGATTACAAAGAGTATGAGGAGAGAATAGAAGAATTTTCTAAAGGTAAATATGATTTCAATGATTATCAAAGAAATATTGGTTTGGGAGAAATATTTCCAGAAATTATCTATAAATATAAAGATGATGTTTTCTTATTTCCTGATGATTTTAAAGGAGAACCAACAATAATATTTTTTCTCTTTTCTTCATGTAAATCCTGCAGGAACATAATAGATTTAATGACTGATAATATTTCAAAAAATGAAAAAATCAATAAAGTGATAGTTTTTGCTGATACTACTAAAGAAACAATTGAAGCAAATTTAAATTTTGCAGTTCATTTTTCCTTGAAAGATATTGAAATGCAAATCAAACATGCAGAGTTATACAAATACATAGATTCCCAGTATATATTAGAAAAAATTAAATCCTTTAAAAATACAGTTTTTATTAAGGATGATTTCTTCTTTATTCCTAAAATGGTTGGAATGGTTGGTGGACCTTATGCCTTTATTTTAAATTCAGAGGGAAAAATTCTATCCATAAACAGCATTGGTTTTGAAGATCCCGAAATTTTAAATAAATTTTTTGAAGGATGTATAAAAATATTGAAAGAATGGAGGTGAAAAAGATGAAAGAAAGAGAAGTTACCAGGATAAGGAAAATATTAGTACTTCTTATTGTTTCAATTTTACTATTTCTTGTTATTAATGAATTAGTATTGAGTTATTGTGATGTAGGATGCTATGGTCCTGGTAATTATTGGTGTTGGAAGTGTTGTAATAGTTGTTACCTTAATGGTACTATATACTGGAACTATTACGATTATGGTAAATGTTATCAAGGTCCTTACGCTCAAAGTTGTTTATATCCAGTTTTATTGATAAGTTGTACAAATTATTGCCCTTAATATAATAAAATATTTTTATAATATGAAAGATGCGTAAATGAAAAGATTAATTCCTTTTTTACTTTTATTAATTTTTGTTGGTTCATCTTTTTCCATTCTTTTTGTTGTTACAAATTTTATTACTCTTAATAGAGAACTCAATGATTATATAGAAGATTATCCATATGCTCATCAAATTATAGTTGGACATTGGGGTAGTTTTAATAAAATTGTTCCAAAATATGAAAGATATGTAAATAAAATTAATAAACTATTGTATGAATCTTCTGGAGAGGTTTATGAAGAATTTGAAGAGAGTTCTCTGGGAATAACTGAAATGAAACTTGAAGATTTTGAGATAGAGAAAATAATAAAACTTCCTAATATTAAATCTTATTTTATTTTTGATTGGTCATTATCAGATGCATATATAAAAATCCCTAATAAAGAAAAAGTGGAAAGGATAGTACTTTTTTCTTTACCTCCAGATTATCTTAAAGCATTTCATCCACCACTAAAAGAAGGGAGGTATTATGATGAAAATGATCCATTAAATGTAATAATTATCCCTGATTATTATTCAAAATTATTTTTTCATAACGAATCGCCAATAGGGAAAAATATAACTATGAAAATAGATGATAAGGAAATAAATTTTGAAGTTATAGGTGTATTATCTGAAACATCAAAAGAGTATATAAACTCATCATTATTAGGTTCTGGTTGTTTAACTCCATATCCTCCTCAACAAAAATATTATTATAGAGATAATGAAAAGATACCTTATATATCTACAAAAGATTTATTGATAATTCCTGAAGATGGGAAGGCAAATAATGTTCTTCAAGGTATAAAAAATGTTCTTGGGAAAGAGAAGTATGATTCAATTGTTTCATATTCATTATGGATTCTTGAAAATGGATCAGAATTTCAAATAAGAAAAGAAAGAATTACAACACTTGCCTTTGCATCATTTTTTACTCTTCTTGTAACTGTTTTTTCAATAATAAGTTTCATAAGATTTGATATCCTTTCAAGGAGAAGAGAAATAGGTATAAAAAGAGCAATTGGTGCAACTATAATTAAGATTTCAAACAGTTATTTTATCTATATTTTTAAATTATTCTTTACAGGTTATCTTCTTTCAATTCTTTTCTTTTATCTTTTTATTCCATTTTTTAAGAAATATAACAGATTTGGTTTCTTTCTTTCATACTCTTCTCGAAAGATTACGGATATACTTCCTCTTAATCTGGATTTTAACTCAATAATCATCTCCTTCTGTTTAATTCTTGTAATTATATATATCTTCACTATCTTCTTTACCTTTCAGACTCTTAAACAACCTCCCGCAACTCTTATAAGACCCATTGAACAGGGAAGAATAAAATCATACACTCCCTTTCTTATGGTAATTACTCTCTTTTGTGTTTTGATGCTTTTTACATCCTCTTCAATAATTGTCTCACAGAGAAAATTAACAGAAGATATTTTTAATGATATAGAACCTGATGTTATAAGAATCCTTCCTAAATCTCCTTATGGAATAGGAGAAGATTTGGATTTATTAATGAAAGATTTAATTACAAGTTACACATTTGATGATTATAAGGCTGTAAAGGAAACCTTTAAAGAAAAGGCAGTTATAGGATTCAGATTAAGAGTTCCATATCTTACAAAGATCCCTCACCCTCAGGACATAGATAAGGAGTTTGAACTAAGAATAACAGGAGCAACTGAAGATTTTCCATCAATTTTTGACCTAACTCTATCCGAAGGAAGATTTATAAAAGATGAGGAGAGTGGAAAATGTGTGGTGGGATTTGAGGTATCTAAAGTCTTTAACCTTAAATCTAACGATGAGTTTATGGGATTTGAAGTTGTAGGGGTTCTTGAAAAGAAAGCAAAACTTACAGACCACTCAATGTTTATATCTTTAATAGATTGGCCTTTTCTATTTCCAACTCCATTATCTGGTTCTGAGGGAGGGCATGGATTTATCTTTGTTAAACCAATAGATAAAAACAATGGTCAGATATATGAAGAAATACTCGATTTTCTTGAAAGAAGACATCCAGGTAAATTAAGAGGCGTAGTTCTCGATATTGGAGATCTTGTCAGTAAGATAGCAAATGCAAGAATGAGTACATATATACTTCTTTTTATGTTCTCTCTTTTTGCTTTTATTTCATCACTTTTATACCTTTCTGTCCTCATGCTCATAGATATCATAAGAAGAACAAAAGAGATAGGAATAAAAAGAGCAATAGGAGCAACAAAAAAGAATATAATGATTGAGTTTGTCTTTAAAAGTTTAAAGATTGGCGTTCTATCTTTAATATTAGGCATTATTTTAGGGACATTTATATCACTTCTTATAGCAAATAGAGAAGGGTTATCCTTCTATGTTCCATCAACTTATTTAATTCTGTTTATCATAATTTATATAGGTTGTATAACTCTTTTTTCTTTAATTCCTGCACAATATGCTGTAAATATAAAGCCTAATGAGGCAATAAGAAATGAATAGGAGGTAATAATGATAACTTTGGAAAATGTGAGTAAGATATATTTAAAAAGAGGAGTTGTAGTAAGTGCATTAAAAAACATTAATTTAAATATTTATGAGCATGAATACATAACTATTATAGGACCTTCAGGATCAGGTAAAACAACTCTTTTAAATATCATAGGTACAATTGATAATCCCACAGAAGGGAAAATTTATATTGAAAGAGAAGAAGTATTATTTTTAAAAGATACTTTATTATCAAAATTCAGAAGAGAAAAGATTGGTTTTGTTTTTCAATCATTTAATTTAATCAATGATTTAAAAGTCTGGGAAAATGTTTCTCTTCCTCTTTATTATAGTGGAGAAAAAAGAAAAAAAATTCTTAAAGAAAAAGCTTTACAAATACTATATAAGGTTGGACTGGAAAAAAGAGTAGAACATTTTCCAACCGAACTTTCAGCGGGTGAAGAACAGAGAGTTGCCATAGCAAGAGCATTAATAAACAATCCTAAAATAATACTTGCTGATGAACCAACAGGAAATCTTGATACAAAAACATCTGATGAAATAATTAAACTGTTTGAAATACTTTATGAAACAGAAAGAGTTACTCTCATCATTGTAACTCATAATCCTGAAATATCCAAAAGAGCAAAAAAAATCATTCATCTTGTGGATGGCGAGATAAAAAATATAAAAGAAAATTAATAAAATTTTTTTAATATAATTAAATCAAAAAAATATTTCATTTAAAAAATACATTTTATAAAAATCACTAATCCCATAAATTTGAAATTTACAATTTGATATGTTATAATTTAAAAAAATTGAGATTAAAGCCAATGATCCTTAACCTGGATAAAAAGTCTCGGTTATGGGAAGGTTAGGAGGTAAGAATGTTAGACAAGAAAGAAAAGCAAGAGGTTATTGATAAGTTCAAACTCCATGAAAATGACACAGGTTCTGTTGAAGTTCAGATAGCTATTTTAACTGAAAAAATTAAAAAACTATCTGATCATCTTAAAGAACATAAAAAGGATCATTCTTCAAGGAGAGGACTACTCAAAATGGTTGGAAGAAGAAGAAAATTATTGAATTATTTGAAAGAAAAAGATTATGATAAATATTTACAATTACTGGAAAATCTTAATTTAAGAAAATAATATGTAAGGAGAAAAATGATAGAAGGATTTAATAAAAAGAGTTTAGAAATAAATATTTCTAATAAAAATCTTATTTTTGAAATTGGTGAATTAGCAAAACAGGCTGATGGCTCAGTTTTAGCAAAATATGGTGATACATTTGTCTTAGTTACAGCTACTGTGAATAAAGAACCAAAAGATGATGTTGATTTTTTACCACTTGTTGTTGATTATGAAGAAAAACTTTATGCTGTTGGAAAAATACCAGGTGGTTTTTACAAAAGAGAAGGAAAACCAACAGATGAAGAGATACTTAAAGCAAGATTAATTGATAGATCTTTAAGACCACTTTTCCCAGAATTTTTCTATAATGATGTTCAGATAATTGCAACTGTGTTATCACAAGATAAAGAGAATCCAGCCGATATAATTGCATTAAATGGAGCATCACTTGCTCTTTCTATTTCAAAAGCTCCATTTTTAGGACCAATTGGAGCAGTTAGAATTGGTAGAATAGATGATAAATTCGTAATTAATCCTACTTTTGATGAAATTGAAAAGGGTTATATGGATATAGTAGTTGCAGGGACAAAGGATAATATAGTTATGGTTGAAGCAGGATGTAAAGAGATACCAGAAAATATTGTTTTGGAAGCTCTTGATATTGCAAAGGAAGAGATAAAGAAAATCGTTGAAGAGATTGAAAGATTTGCAAAAGAGAATTATAAAGAAAAAATTGAATTTATGCCTCTTGTGATTGAAGATGACATAATAGAAAAATCGAGAGAGTTCCTTGAGCCAAAAATAGAAGATGTTCTTGAAAATTTTAAAGAAAAATCTGAAAGAGAAGAAGAATTAAATAAACTTGAAGATCAATTAATCTTATATTTCATACCAGATTTTGAGATAAAAGAAGAATTTTCAAAGGAAGAAAAAGAGTTAATAAAAAAAATAAGATATATTTTTAAAAAAGTCTTAAAAAATTATGTAAGAAATAGAATAATAAATAAAAAAATCAGAGTCGATGGAAGGAAAACCGATGAAATAAGACCTTTATATATAAAAGCAGGTATCTTACCAAGAACACATGGCTCTGGATTATTTACAAGAGGTCAAACCCAGGTTCTATCAGTGGTTACACTCGGAGGAATTAAAGAAGGACAGTTAATTGAAGGCCTTGAAGAAGAATTCACAAAGAGATATATGCATTATTATAATTTCCCCCCATTTTCAACGGGAGAGGTTAAACCCTTAAGAGGTCCATCAAGAAGAGAAATAGGACATGGAGCACTTGCAGAGAGAGCACTTCTTTCGGTCATTCCTGATGAAATTGAATTTCCATATTCTATTAGAGTTGTTTCAGAAGTTCTTGAATCAAATGGTTCAACCTCTATGGCATCAGTATGTGGTTCAACTCTTGCATTAATGGATGCTGGTGTTCCTATTAAAAATCCTGTAGCAGGAATCGCAATGGGTCTTATTAAAGAGGAAAATGATTTTGCAGTTTTATCAGATATACAGGGAATGGAAGATGCTTTAGGAGATATGGATTTTAAAGTTGCTGGAACAAAAAATGGTATAACAGCACTTCAAATGGATATAAAAATTAAAGGAATCGATTTAAAAATTGTGGAAAAAGCCCTCGAACAAGCAAAAAATGGAAGATTATATATATTGAATGAAATGTTAAAAGTAATTGATAAACCAAGAGAAAATATTTCTCCTCTCGCACCAAGAGTAATAGTTATGGATATTGAACCTGATAAAATTAAAGATGTTATTGGACCTCAAGGAAAATTCATTAAAAAAATAATTGATGAGACTGAATCTAAAATTGATATTGAACCTACTGGGAGAATTTTTGTTACAGCACCTGATTTAGAATCTGGTGAAAAAGCAATAGATATGATTAAAGAACTCACAAAAGATGTTGAAGTTGGAAGAGTTTATCTTGGCAAAGTTTTACAGGTAAGAGATTTTGGTCTTATAGTTGAAATTACACCAAATAAAGATGGTCTATTACATGTTTCACAGATGAAAAATTCAATTGCTAAAAATAATAAACTCTGGCCTAAAGTTGGAGAAGAAATTATTGTCAAAGTTCAAAATGTAGATGATTCAGGAAGAGTTAATCTAACTCAAAAAGGTATTGGATTTGAGGATGATAATCAGGAAAAAGGTAGACCCTTTAAAAAATAGATGTCAGAAAAAAATATAAAATTTGAAATCCATCAATATGGATCAAAAATAATATTTGAAAAAAATTCCAATTTTCCATCTTTTTCAATCTTTACTTTAATTCCTGCTGGATCTAATTATGAAAATGATAATAACAATGGCTATTCTCATTTTGTTGAACATCTTGTTTTTAAAGGAACTAAAAAAAGAAATTGTTATGATATTCCAAAAGAGGTTGAAGGAATAGGTTGTGATATTAATGCTTATACAGGTAGTGAATATACTGGATATTATATTAGGGGTAGAGATATAAAATTTAGCGAAGCTTCAGATGTTTTGTTTGATTTAATTCAAAATGCAACTTTCCCTGAGGAAGAGATAGAAAAAGAAAAAGAAGTTGTGATTCAGGAATACAATTCAATAGAAGATTCACCAGAAGAACTGTCGCTTATAGAACTTAAAAAAGCTATATGGGATAATACACCTTTTTCTTATGATACAATAGGAAAAATTGAAAATATAGTAAGTTCAAAAAGAGAAAAACTTTATGATTTTTATGAATCATACTACAATTTAGAAAATTTAATTATTTCAATATATGGCAATTTGGAATATGAAGATATAAAAAAAGTTCTAAATGAGAAATTGAATAAAAAGAGTTCAGACAAAACAATTAATGTAAATTTACAGGAGCCATCTTTTGAAAAAAATATAAAGATAAAAAATAAAAATACAAAACAGATGCATGTATCAATTGGTTTTAAAGCACCATCTGTGATATCAAATAGATATTATAAAAATCTTGTTCTATTAAATATAATTGGTGGTGGTATGTCATCGAGATTATTTCAAAAAATAAGAGAAAAATTGGGATTAGTTTATGCAATATATACATTTAATCTCTCTAATAATATTACAGGAGCAAATGTTATATATTTTGCTTCATCAAAAAAGAATCTTCCAAGAGTTTTAGAAGAGATAAAAAAAGAATTTAATAATATAAAAGAGGATGGAATAAAAAATGATGAAATTGAAAGAAGTAAGGAATTGTTAATAGGAAATTATCTATTGAGACTTGAAAATTCTTTAGCAAGAAGCGAAAGAAATGCAGTTAGTTTTTTTAGAAAAGGTATTATAGAAGATATAGGAAAAACAATAGAAAAAATACAATCTGTAAAAGAAAATGATGTCTATGAAGAACTTGAATCAATTGATTATAATGAGTTTGGATATGGAGTTACTGGAGAAATAAGTGAAGATGAATTTAAAAAATTCCTATGATGAAAAATATGTAAAAATAACATTTCTTGGTGGTTTGAATGAAATAGGGAAAAATATGATGGTTTTTGAGGATGAATCTTCGGCTTTCATACTTGATTCAGGATTTAAATTCCCTGAAAGTGATATGTTTGGTGTTGAATATGTAATACCAAATCTATCTTATATAGAAAAGATAAAAGATAAACTTTTAGGTATAGTTATATCACATGGACATCTTGACCATATTGGATCTTTAAAATATGTTTTTGAAAAGAAAAAATTACCAATTTATGGAACGAAACTAACTCTTGGACTATGTACAACAGTTATTCCAGGAAAATTTAAACCATATGATGAAATTGAAATAAAACCAAATGAAAAATTTAAAATTGGGAATTTTACAATCGAAGGAATATATGTTAACCACTCTATTCCTGATGGACTTGGTTTTGTAATTGAAAATCCAAATTCTGGAAGAATATTTCATACCGGTGATTTTAAAATAGATACAACACCAATAGATGGAAAAAGCATTGATTTACAAAAAATTGCTACAATAGGAAATAAAGGAATTTTATTAATACTTTCTGATTCAACAAATGCAACTAAAGATGGATTTGCTGGCTCTGAGAAAATAGTTGGAGATAATTTAATAAATCTTTTTAAAAGAGTCAAAAAAAGAGCAATAATAACAACATTTTCAACAAATATACATAGAATTCAACAGATTTTCGATATATCATCTAAACTTGGGAAAAAAGTTTATGTTGATGGTAAAAGTTTTGTTAATATAATATCTATTGCTAAGAAATTAGGATATATAAATATTCCTGATGAGTTAATGATAGATATAAATGATATTCCATTAATACCTGAAGAGAAACTTGTCATATTAACAACAGGTAGTCAGGGCGAACCACTTTCTGGTTTAACAAGACTTGCTTATTCAAATCATGAAAAATTAAGAATATTACCTGGTGATACTGTCATAATTTCTGCACATCCAATACCAGGAAATGAAGAATTTATCAATAGGATAATAAATAACCTTTTTTCACTTAATGCTGATGTTATTTATAGAGAAGAAGATGGTGTACATGTTTCTGGTCATGCAGCAAAGGAAGAATTAAAACTTATGTTACAACTTGTTAAACCACAATATTTTATTCCAATTCATGGTGAAACAAGACATATTTATAGTCATAAAAAACTCGCTAATGAAATTGGAATTCCTGAAAATAGAATAATAGTTGTTGAAAATGGAGATACGGTTTTCGTTTATAAAAATACAGTAAAAAGAGCGAAAAAAGAAATCTCAGGTGATCTTTTTATTGATGGTCTTGGTCTTGAATCTGAAGAAAGTGAAGTTATAAAAGATAGAAGAATATTAGCAAAAGAAGGTATAGCAACTGTTGGTATATTAATTAAAAATGGAAAGATAAATAATATAAAAATAATTTCAAGAGGATTTTTTAATGAAAATGATTTGAATGTTTTAATTGATAAAGCAAAAGAGAGAATAGAAGAAATATATTTATCAAATCATAGATATGATAAAGGTATTCTTGAGAGAGATATTTCTGGTGCACTATCTTCATTCTTCTATGAAAAGACAAGAAGAAAACCTATAATCATACCTTTAATTTTTGAAGAGAATGAATAAAAAATATTTATTAATATTTGTTTTATGCATACTTTTATTGGGGAATGCTGCTGCTCCTTTTACTTTGAATGATTATCATGGAGATATAATTCCTGTCGATAATGTTGATTTGAAAATAGAGAATGAAGAAATTGTTTTTAATATTACAAATGATAAGATAGAAACAACTGTTAAATATGAAATTGTAAATGATGAGAATGAAAAGAATATTGGATTTATTTTTCCTGTTTTTTCAGAATATAAAAATAGTTTTGAAATTTTTTTTAATAATGATGAAGTAAAATATGAAATTGTTGAGTCTTCTTATCTAAAAGAATCTTTGTTAGATAAATGGGAAAATTTAGAAAATATTATTTCTCAAAAAAATATTATTTTTATTGACCCTGTTCAAAAAAATTTATATACTCCTGAGATGTTCAACAAATTTTATAAGAATAATGACAGATATTTTCCAAGTTTATATAAATTTGTATTAAATTTTAAAAAAAATTCAAAAAATATTTTATTAATAAAATTTTTTGCATTACCAAGTCTGGATAGGAAACTTTACCCAAAAAGTGTTTATTCATATTATTATATATTGAATACTAAAGAATATTACAAAAAGTTTGAAAATATTGATATTAAAATCTTTTATCCAAAAAATTATACATTTGCGTCAAACCTAAAAGGAGAAATAAAAAATATAGATGACAAATGTTTATATGAAATACACCTCGATGAAATTAATGATAACTTAACCTTTTCTTATATAAATAGTAAAATAAGCAATTTTTCAATCTTTCTATATAAAAATTTCCCAATTATATATTCATCATATTTTATATTGATATTAATATTTTTCTTATCTATTATAATTTTTATTGGTATAGCAGTATATCTTATTGTAAAATTTTTAAAAAGGAAGAAAAGAGATGTCTGAAGTATTATTTGCATCATTAAGAGCACAAAATGAAGGAAGGTCTTTCTTAAAAAAAATTAAAATCATTGGTTCAAGATTAAACAAAGAGATAAAAAGTGGGGATTTAGTTGCAATTAAAATACATTTTGGTGAGCTTGGAAATCATGGATTTATCAGGCCTGTCTTTGTAAGACAAATTATCGATCTTGTAAAAGACGTCGGAGGAAAACCATTTTTAACTGACTCTAACACTTTATATAAAGGGGCTCGTTCAAATGCTGTTGACCATCTAAATACAGCAATTTATAATGGATTTTCATATGCATCAATGGGTTGTCCAATAATCATTGCTGATGGTATTAAAGGTCAATACAATCATGAGTTAAAAGTTGACTTAAATCATTTTAAAAAAGTAAAAATTGGTGGAGCAATAATTGATTCTGATTATTTAATTGTCTTAACTCATTTTAAAGGTCATGTATCAGCTGGATTTGGAGGAAGTATTAAAAATATTGGGATGGGTTGTGCATCAAGAGGTGGGAAACAGACACAACATGCAGATTTTAAACCGCCTTTTAACTTTGAAAAATGTATTGGCTGCGGAAAATGTAGTGAAAATTGCCCTGAAAATGCAATTCAAATTGTAGATAAAAAGGCAAAATTTGATTATTCAAAGTGTATTGGCTGCGGAGAGTGCGTAACTGTTTCTGGATTAAGACAACTTGAATATGCTGAGAAGATTGCTTTAGGTGAAAGAAATTATAAAATTATTGAAATATGATAAATAAGTGTCCTTTTTGTAATTTAGATAAAGATAGAGTTATTTTTGAAAATGTTCACTCTTATGCACTTTTAGATATTTTTCCGGTTACAAAAGGACACACTTTAATAATTCCAAAAAGACATATTCTTAAATTAGAAGATTTGAATAATGAAGAAATTTTAGATATATTTGAAACATTTAAAAAAGTAAAAATTGGTGGAGCAATAATTGATTCTGATTATTTAATTGTCTTAACTCATTTTAAAGGTCATGTATCAGCTGGATTTGGAGGAAGTATTAAAAATATTGGGATGGGTTGTGCATCA
>JAAYUH010000140.1 GCA_012517755.1 bacterium
ATTTACATAATAGGTTAATATCTCCTCTTTTGAATATATCTTTTCAAGTCTTAAGGCAAGAATCATCTCTTTGAACTTTCTTTCAAGTGTTACCTCTTTTGTTAAGAAGAGTTCTCTTGCAAGTTGCATTGTTATTGTAGATCCACCTTCAACTATCCTCTTTTCTCTAAAATTTATAATTGTTGCTCTAATCAATGACTTGAAGTCAACACCTTTGTGTGTATAAAACCTCTCATCTTCACTTGCAATTAGTGCATTTATGAAATATTCTGGTAGTTCACTTAAAGAGATGTTTATTCTATTTTCAATAAAGTAAACTGTTTTTATTAAATTTCCCTTTCTATCATAAATTTCTGAAGATTCCGGGGGGTCGAACTGTATCTCCTCTATTTTTGGTAAAAATGTGATTATATATTTGTAATATGAAAATGCATATATGAAAATTGAAGAAAATAAAAATACAATAATAATTAAACAAATTAAAATTGCTCTTTTTTTATTAAAACTCTTTTTACTATTTTTTCTTTTTTCTCTATTTTTAGAGACTATCTTTCTTGGGTAAAACAAATGGTTTATTTATCTCAATTGGTTCAACTTTAATTTTTAATATCTCTCTTATATCTTTTGGTAAAAGAAAAAGTTTTATATGTGTTTCACCATCATAGAATCTTAATTCACCATCAACTCTTTCATTTATTCTTTTATCAATTTCCTCTTTATCAAATTCCTTTGGATTGAATTTATTTGAACATAAGATGTAACTCCATGTTGTATCAAAACTTGGGACATAAGAGTAATATGAAAAAACTTTTCCAAAAATCTCTCTTAATGTCCAGAAAATTTTTCTATGCATCTCATAAGTAACACATCTTAACATCGATGCTTGGATAGAAAAAATTCCATCAATTTTCAATTTTTTATATAAATCATAAAGGAACTCCTTTGTGTATAAAAGACAAGAACTACTTCCTTCAAATGGCTCAGTAACATCCTCTATTATAACATCAAAAGTTTCATCTTGGGTCTCTTTAATAAATTCTCTTGCATCTTTTATAATAAGTTTAACCCTATCAGAAAAAAAACTTCCTTTGTGCCACTCAGAAAGATACTCTTTTGCAAAATTTATCATCTTTTCGTCAATATCAACCATAAAAACTTCTTTAACATTTTTATGTTTAAGGACTTCCCTTAATGTTGCACCTTCACCCCCACCAATTATTAAAACCTTTTCTGGATTCGGGTGAATTATTAGAGAGGGGTGAACTAATGATTCATGGTAAATATATTCGTCTTTTTCTGAGGATTGAACATCTCCATCAATAATTAACATTTTTCCATAAAATGGAGATTTAAATATTTCAATTCTCTGGTAATCTGTTGTCTTACTAACTAAATATTCTGTAAATCCATGAAGATGTTTTTCGGTTAGTTCAAAATTATCATGAAACCACATCCAGTTTCTCAATTTTATCTTCTCCTTTATGAACTTCTTTTTGGCTCAATTTATGTTTATATAAACCATTTTCAAACTCACCCCTTGAGAGAGTGGTAATAAATACATCCTTTGCTCTAAAACTATTTATAATATATTCACAAGCTTTTTGTGGCTTAGTATCCAAGCCACAGGTATATATATCCAACGCAGCATAAGAGTGTTCAGGCCAGGTGTGAACAGATAAATGTGATTCTGAAATAACAACTACTCCACTTATTCCTTGTGGAGAAAACTTATGAAAAACTACCTGAAGAATCTCAGCATTAGCTCTTATTGCTGCTTCAGTCAATATTTTTCTTACTTGTTCCAAATTATTAATTATATCTGGATCACATCCAGATAACTCTAAAATAAAGTGGACGCCTTTTGTTTCCATTTCACCTCCCTCCTAAGGTGTATAGAATATATAAAAATAAAAACATATTATTCAATCTTATCTTTTAATAAATAGCAAATTCATTTATAAAATAAATTTAAAATTTGTCAATACCTTTTAACTCTTTTTTTAATTTTTTTTAAATTTTTTTAAAAAATATTTTTAAATTTAAAAAAGATTAGGATTGAATTAATTAAATCTGTTAAATTTCGACAATAAAAAAATTTTTTTATAATAGAATGTATCATTAAAAGACAAAGTTTGAATTTTTTAAAAAAATATAATTTAATAAAACTTGTCTATTCATTTTATTTAAAGGATAATTTTATTGTTATAAATAAAACATTTAAAATATATTAATTTATAATATTTATGAACCCTCTTTTTGTATTAATAATTTAGTTTACAAAAACAGACAGCCTACTTTTGTAAACTATTATGAGTAATTGATTTTAACTTATTTTTATTATATAATTTAAAAAATTTTTGGGGAGTCGTCCAATGGTAGGACAATGGACTCTGGATCCATTGATCGGGGTTCGAATCCCTGCTCCCCAGCCATAGTTTACAAAAAAAGACAGCCTACTTTTGTAAACACCTTACTATGAGAACACTGAAAAGATCTCTATTTTGTCATTCTAATCCTTGCGAAAACTGAAAAATGGGAATTCAGTATCCATAGGTAATAGATAATTTTGTCATTCCCGTGTAAACGGGAATCCAATTTTTCTATTTCATCAATCACTGGAAATCCGTTATTTTGTCATTCTCGTGTAAACACTTCTTTATTGTCATTCCCGTGAAAACGGGAATCCAGTATTTCTGTTGATAATATTCATTCCTGCTTCCGTAGGAATGATGGTTTGGATAACTTTTTTAAAAACTTCACAATACTTATCTATTTTTGATATAATTTTTTTATGTGCGGGAGATTTATTTTTTTTGAAGTTGATAAGATACCTGATAGATTCGATGCAATTGTAGAAAAAACCTTCAACTTTTCTCCAAATTATAATATTTCACCTGGGCAGGATGTACCCATAATTATAAAAGAGGAAAAATTTAACAAAGTTAAGTTGATGAGATGGGGTTTAACTCCTTTTTGGGTTAAAAACTTAAAAGAATTCAAACCTTTTATAAATATAAGAAAAGAATCTTTTTTAACAAAACCACATTTTTATAGGTATTTAAAAAATAGAAGATGTCTTATACCTTCAAATGGATTTTATGAATGGAAGAAAGAAGAAAAAACAAAAACTCCATATCTCATAACTTTAAAAGATATGGAAATTTTTTCATTTGCTGGAATATTTGACATTTATAAAGATGAAGAAAATGAAATTATGAGTTTTGCGATAATAACAACTGAACCCAACAATAAAATAAAAAAAATTCATGATAGGATGCCTGTAATTTTAGATAAGGAAAGAGAAAAGATGTGGCTTGATTATGAATATAAAGATTATGATAATTTAATAAAATTTCTTACTCCTTATCCTGATGATTTACTTGATGTTTATGAAGTTTCAACTTTGGTAAATAATCCTGAAAGTAATTATAAAGAACTTATTTTGCCATATAAAAAGGATAAAAATAATTTATTTTAAAGAGGTTGAATTATTTAAATTTTATGTAAAAATTTTATAACATAATTTTTTATTTTAAAAAGGAGATCAGATGGCAAAAAAATTTTTATCTCTCTTTTTAATTATCTCTCTTTTTATAACTCTTTTACCATTATTCAAAGTCAAAGCAGATTCTGAAAAAGTATTAGTTATAGTTCAACTTAAATCCCCATCATATTCTGAATTTTTATCTGAAAATAAAAATGTTCAAATGTCAAATTCGAATAAGAATTCCTATTTAAATTTACTTGAAAAAGAGCATAACAATTTCCTATTTTCACTTTCAGGTAAGAGAATCTATTTTAAAGAAAGATGGCATTACTATTTATCCTATAATGGAGTTTCGGGTGAAGTTTTAAAAGATGACATTGAAAAAATTAAGAAAATTCCTTATGTAAAAGATGTATATCTCTCTCAAACTCACTATCTTGATACAGACATATTCGTTCCTTTAATCAATGCTCCAGAAGTTTGGGAGATGAGCGATCCTAATGGTTTATCAGTAACAGGTAAGGGAATGTTAATTGGAATAATCGATACAGGAATTGATTATAATCATCCAGATTTAGGTGGAGGAATTGGAAAGGATTTTAAAGTAAAAGGTGGTTATGATTTTGCAGATGATGACCCCGACCCTATTGATCCACCTGCACAGGGTCATGGTACAGCAGTTGCAGGTATTGCAACAGGAAATGGAAAGGTAAAAGGAGTTGCACCTGATGCAAATCTTATGGCATACAAAGTATTCCCAGATACAGGGGAAGGAGCAAGCGATACAGATATTATTGCTGCAATCGATCAAGCATTGAAAGATGGTTGTACATCAGTA
>JAAYUH010000141.1 GCA_012517755.1 bacterium
AAAAATTATTTAAATTCAGTTTAATAATAAGTAAATATGTAGAAAAATTTTATTTATTCACTATGTTTATATTTGACAATAGGTTAATTTTTTTTATAATATTATCAAGGGGCTCGTAGCTCAAAGGTAGAGCGGGTGGCTCATAACCACTAGGTTCTAGGTTCGAATCCTAGCGAGCCCACCATGAGGATTGATAAAATTATGGAGTTAAAAAAAAGAGATTCCCTTCTTCTATATAAACTTCAATTACTTGATTTAAAAATTTTTCAAATTGAAAGTAGGGATATTGAAAAAAATCTTAATGAAATTCAGTTTGAAATTAAAAAGATAGAGGAAGAGGTTAAAAAATTATCTAATGATTTAAAAGAAAAAGAGTTGGAAATAAAAAATATTGAAGGAGAGATAGCTGATTTAAATAAAAGAGGGGATAAATTAAAAGAAACTCTTTCTTCAGGAAAAAAATTAAGTGAGAAAGAATTAAATTCAATTCAAAGTGAAATTGATAAAATTCAAAATTTAATAAAGAAGAATGAGGATATTATCATTGAAATAGATGAATTTATTGAAAAAACTAAAGAAAAAATTAAAAAACAGAGAGAGGTTTTAGATTCAAAAAAGAAAGAGGGGCTAAATGAAGATATAAAAATTAAAGAAGAGAAAAAAAAGTTAGAAATCGATAAGGATGAATATATTAAAAAAAGAGAGGAGCTGATAAAAAAAATACCAGAGGAATTACTAAATTTTTATCAAATTAATATAAATAGATTTGGAAGAAAAATAATATCTGTTGTTATAGAAGATAGATGCAGTGAATGTGGCATGATTCTACCCTATGGATTAATATCAATTCTAAAAAATAGTGATAAGTCTATCAATTGTGAAAATTGTGGAAGATTTTTAATTTTGAAAAAGGATATTGATATTGATTTTTAATATTATTTTCAATTTTATTCTTGGAACCATAGTTGGAAGTTTTTTAAATGTATTAATTTATAGATTACCAAGAAAAATTGAAGTGGTTTATTCAAGATCTTTTTGTCCTGAATGTGGACACAAACTTGGCTTCTTTGACTTGATTCCTCTTTTATCATACATTTTATTAAAAGGTAAGTGCAGATATTGTGGTGCGAAAATATCTTTTATTTATCCGTTGATTGAATTTCTAACAGGTATAATTTTTGTTATATCATTTATATATTATGGATTTTCAATCTTTTATTTAAAATTTGTTATTTTTTCTTCAATACTTATTGTAATATCGATAATTGATTTAAAAACAATGGAGATAGTAGATGGTCCATTATATTTTGGACTTTTTATGGGTGTTATTTTTTTATTAATTGAAAAAAATTATATCAATACTCTTTATGGAGTTATTATTGCTCCATTGATTTTTTTCTTGATAATTGTTTTATCAAAAGGTGGAATGGGAGGTGGAGATTTTAAATTATCTTTTCTTTTTGGTCTTTATCTAAGTTTCCCAAAAATTATTCCATGGTTTTTCTTATCATTTTTAATAGGGTTCATTCCTGCAATCTATCTACTTATAACAAAAAAAGCTACAAGAAAAACACCTCTTCCATTTGGTCCATTTATGGCGATCTCTGGAATAATTGTATTTTTATTTGGAAATCAGATTATTAGATTTTACAATAATTTGATGTTATAATATGGATAATTATGGCTAATTTATTTGGTAAGTCACCAGTAATAGGTCTTGATTTAGGATCAGGGTATATAAAAATAGCTCAATTGAAAGAAACAACAAAAGGGCTAAATCTTGTAAATATTGGTTTACTTCCAACTCCAAAAGGTGCTATTGAAAATGCTAAAATTGTAAACCCAGAAGATATATCAGAAGCTATAAGAACCCTTCTTAGAATGTTTTCCTTCATTGGAAAAAGAGTAGTAGCATCAGTTTCTGGTCAGCTTGTAACAGTTAGGACTTTAACCGTTGATAAACTACCAGAAACAGAACTCAATGAAGTTGTAAAATGGGAGATACAAAAAATTCTTCCTTATAAACTCGATGAAGCATCGATTGATTATCAAATTCTTGGTGTTGT
Organism: bacterium; assembly: GCA_012517755.1. Lineage (GTDB taxonomy): Bacteria > Caldisericota > Caldisericia > B22-G15 > B22-G15 > JAAYUH01. The sequence goes on from JAAYUH010000141.1 coordinate 2,067, forward strand.
TCCAGAAACTGAAGGTAAAAAATTATCTATAATTGCAGCAGCTGCAAGTCTTGATATTATTAATAGTATTGTATCAGCAATAAAACTTGCAAAACTTGAACCAGTTGCAATAGAAATTGAATCTTTTGCTGAATTAAGACTTCTTGATTATACATATAGTAACAAATATTCAAAAAATATTATTTTACTCGTAAATTCAGGTTATTCATTTACCTCTATAAATATAATTGAAAATGGTATTTTAAGATTCACAAGGGTTATACCTTTTGGTGGAAAATCTCTGATTAGAGTTATACAGGATACACTCAAGATTAATGAGAAAGATGCAGAAACATATCTTGTTACAGCATGCGATTTAAATCTCGAAAAATATTCGAAAGATTCAGATACTTTTAGAATAACAGAATCTATTTTACCAATTATTGAAGAATTTGCTTTGGAAATCAGAAGATCAATCACTTATTATCAAGGCTTACCAGATTTTTCAGGTAAAGATTTTCTTGTTATTTTAGGAGGCGGAACATCTAAAATTAAAGGGTTGAATGATTATATAAATTCATATCTGAAAGTTGAATCAATCCTTGATGATCTTCTCATTAAAGGAGTCGAATTCAACCCAAAACTTTTTACTGAAGATTATTTAAGAGAAATGTCACCATTTTTCACAGTGGCAGTTGGACTATCAATGAGAGAATCTTTTGAAAAGTTTGAAAAAACAAAAAAATTGGCTCCAAAACCAAAATTAATAGTAAAGAAAGGTAAATGATATGAATATAAAGATTAATCTTTTACCTATAACCAAGAAGAAAAAAACTAAATTAGCAGATACAAACATTATAATTATATTCATATTTTTTGTTTTAATTCTTGGATTAATCTATTTTTTCTACAATACTAAAATTAACTCTCTTACAAATGATCTTGCAACAATACAACAAAACATAGCAAAATATAATGATATGGAAAGTTTGAAAAATGAAAAAATAAAATCTGATACTGTACTAAATTATTATATAAATACAATAAATAAACTCGGTAAAAACCAAGTTAAATTTTCTCAATTTTTCAATACATTATCACAAAATTTTCCGAGTTACGCATATCTTACAAATCTTGATGTTGATCTTGATACAAAAGTTATAAGATTAACTGGTGTTGTTGATGACTACTATAACCTTGGAAGATTATTAAACTACTTATCGAATTTCAAACTTATGAGCAATGTTTATTTATCAAATTTCTCTAAGCAGGCTGTAGCCGGACAAGGAACTACATCATCAGTTACATTTACAATTATCGCTATATGGAATGTGGGGGCTGAAAAATGAAATTAAATAAATATGTTGTTTTAATAATATTAATGGCACTTATATTTTTTGCTTTTTATAATTTTATTCTAAAAAATCAGATTCAAAAAGTCAAAGAATTGAATCTTAAAATTGATGAAGCTAATGCAAAACTCGATGAACTATTAAATATCAAGAAAAATGAAGATAAAATAAAATCTTTATTAGATGAAAATAAAAATGATATTGAAGAGTTAAGATCTATTTTACCAATAGGTGAAAATTTACCAATTCTTTTAACACAATTCAATCAGGTTGAAGAAGATTTAAACATCATATTTAACAATTTAAATTTTGTTGGAGGAGTTTCACAGCAGGGTGGAAATATATCGAGTTCGAGATTAATGGTTAGAGATGATTATTATGAAATGAAGGTTACTTTTTCTATAACTTCAGATTATGAAACTTTTATGAAACTTCTTGATAGATTAGAAAACTTTCCAAGAGTACTTGGAATAAGAAAAATAAGTGTATCGTCTCAGAGACAAACTTTTGAAACAGAAAAAGTAGCCTCCCACAATTATAATTTGGAAATTTATATATATTCTGCAAAGGAGCCATAGTATGGCAACAAAAGTTAAAGTAACAAATAAGAAAAAAGAGGAACAAAAAAAGAATCAAACACTTTTGTTGATATTATTTTTTATACTTATAGGAGTTGCTGGAGCCCTTTTCTATTTTTTATACCTTAAACCACCGGTTAAAAAAGAAGGAACGATACCAACCACGAATATTATGAATACTCTTTTAAAAGATTACAGTATTGATGACTTAAAAGAAGACATAGAGAAAAGAAAACTTGAAATACCATCAATAGAAACTAAATCTGAAGAAATAGGGAATGAGGATCCTTTTGTTCCATGATAATTAATTTAAGCAAAGATATTTCGCATTTTTTAATAATTAAAACTGAAAATATAAGATATTTATCAAATTTCACTGGAGAAGATGCTTTTCTTTTAATAAGTAGTGATAAAAAAATTCTTTTTGTTGATTCAAGATTTACTGTTCAAGCAAAAGAAGAAGTATTTAATGATATCGAAGTTATTGAATATAAACCTCCTATTGAAAATTTTATTTTTGATAATTTTAAAATTGATAAATTGGGGTTTGAAGATACAATTAAATATAGTTTTTATAATCTACTCTCTCAAAAATTTGGAGTTGATAAAATAGTTGTTAAAAAAGATTTTGTTGAAAATTTTAGAATAATAAAAAATGATAAAGAGATAGAAAAAATTTTGAAAGCAGAGGAGATATCTGAGAAATCATTTATGAAAACTTTAGAATTAATAAAAGAAGGCACAAGTGAAAAAGACCTCTCTATAGAACTTGAATATCAGATGAAAAAACTCGGGGGAGAAAAAAATGGATTCGATACAATTATCTTATTTGGTGAGAGGGGAGCTCTTCCACATGGAAAACCAGGAGATAGAAAATTAAAAAATAATAAAGCTATAATTTTTGATTTTGGAACCATTTTCAATGGTTATCACTCTGATTGTACAAGAACTGTTATCTTTGGAAATATGAGTTCAGATTTTATGGAAGCATTTAACATAGTTAAAGATGCCCAAATAATGGGTATAGAATATATAAAAGAAAATTTAAAAGGTTATGAGGTTGATGGAGTAAGTAGAAACTATATTAAGGATAAAGGATATGGTGATTATTTTGGACATGGATTGGGACATGGTGTTGGTCTTGAAATTCATGAAAGACCAACACTTTCGCCAAGAGGAGAAGAAGAACTAAAAGAAAATATGGTTGTAACAATTGAGCCAGGAATATATATTCCAAACAAATTAGGAATAAGAATTGAGGATTTAGTTGTTGTTAAAAAAAACGGTTGTTTAAACTTAACTAAATTAGATAAATATATTAAGATTTAAAAATTTTTTCAATTAGATAAAGAAAAGTTATACCAAAAGATATCGAAGCAAAAATGGTCAAAAACAAAAATCCAACTTTAGGTAAAATAATAAAAATAAATACAACAAGAATTCCTATTATAGTTGATAAAATTCTTTCACCAATATTGTCTTGTAAATCCTTTTTAAAAATTTTTAAAATATAATTTCCCAATTTATTAACTACTACAGAAATTCCACAAAAACCTAAAATTATAAGAGTAATGATATATATAACATATATCGATCTTCCAAACGGAAATATTGCTTCTTTTGGAATAATGAAAAGTGATAGAGTGAAAATTATTACACTTAAAGGAATTATATATAGAATATTTTTAACAAAATAATTTGATATATTTATGAAACTTTTTTCAAAAAGGATAAGAAATAATAGTGAAAAAATTGCTATCAATAAAATAATAACAATCTTAAGAAGTAATCCCTCATTTGAGAGAAATATAGGTGGAATATTTAAATTATTAGAATTTTCTGTACTCTCTTCTGGTGGAAACTCTATTCTTCTACCAACAACAATTGCTTCATCATCCATTATAATTCTACCATTATAGGTTATCACATCACCTCTAACATAAGACTTTTCTTTTAAATTTATGTCCCCTTTTAAAACAATTATGTTTCCAAATACTTTTCCATAAACAGTAACATTCCCATTTCCAAGTCTTACATCTCCTCTTACTTCTTCATTTGATTTTATAACAATATCACCATTTCCTTTTACTATTCCTTGAGCATTAACTAAATTTGGTATAGATATTATTAAGAATAGAAGTATTAATATTAAAAATTTCTTCACTGTTTTCCTCCTTTTGTATTGAACCTAACCTTTATAAAAATTACTCCAAATATAACTGAGAGTAAAAGAAGTAAAAAATAGATTATTTGAGTTAAAAATAGAGGATTTGAAAGATAAATTTCAATATATGTTTCAATTCTTTTTATTGATTCATTCTCATCAAGAATAAAATTTGGAGTTAGAAAAGAAACTTGATGTGGCAATAAAAGAATTACTAAAATAGAGAGTATAGCAATAGGAATTAAGTATATAAAGGAAAATTTTCTCTCTTTTTTTAAAATCCTTTCCATTATAGATTTTTTCTCTTCATTTGATAATTTATATATCTTTTTTAAATCAGATAGCTTCTCTTCAAATTTCTCTTCCATTATCTACCTCTTTATATAATAGTTTTCTTAATTTCTCCTTTGCTCTAAAAATTCTCACTTTAACATTTTCTAATGATATATTTAAAATATTAGCAATTTCATCATATGATAGATCTTGTTGATAAAAAAGTAAAAGTATTTCTCTATCATTCTCATTAAGTTTTTTTAAAGCATCTTCGAGCATAACATCCCTTTCAAAATAATTTTCTTCTGTAAATTTATCTGTTTCAAGTTCTTCATATACTTTATTTTTTCTCATAAAATTTATTCCTTCATTTCTTGCAATTTTTATTAACCAGGGAAAAAATTCCTTATCTTCATTAAAATTTTTAATTCCCTTAAACGCTTTAAAAAAAACTTCTGATGTTAAGTTCAAAGCTTCATCTCTATCACCTAAAAATCTTATAAAATATGAAAAAACTCTATCACTATATTTTTCGACAAGGAGTCCAAACATCTCTTTATCTCCTTTTTTCACCTCCTTGATAATTTCACTTTCAGGTAAATCATTCACACCTATAAGTATATACTTTTAAAAAATTTTTTTGTTACATATATTTGTGTTATATTTAATATATGAAAAGTGGAGTTGTTGTTCTTGCTGGAAAACCAAATACAGGTAAATCAACGCTTTTAAACTATATTTTAAAAGAAAAAATTGCTCCAGTATCATCAAAACCTCAAACAACAAGAAAAAGATTGAAGGGTATATACACAGAAGAAAGAGGTCAAATTGTTTTTATTGATTCTCCAGGTTTACACAAACCTACTCATATTTTAGGAAAATATATGGTTGAAGAAGCAATAAAAAATTTATATGATGGAGATGTTTTATTATGGATTATTGATTCATCAAAAAATTTAACAGAGGAAGATTATACAATTTATGAGAGAATAAAAAATATAAAAAAACCAAAAATTTTAGCGATTAACAAAATTGACATTGTAAATCCAAAAAGAAAAGAGCTTATTAATGAATTAAATAATTTTAATTCAATTGACAAAATGATTCCTATATCATCAACTACTGGAGAAAATGTTGATATACTTCTTGATGAAATATTTAATATTTTACCAGAAGGTGAATATCTATATGACCCAGATCTTTTAACAGACTCAACTGAAAGAGAAATAGTGGGTGAAATTATTAGAGAAAAAATTTTAATTAATACAGAAGAAGAAATTCCTTACTCAGTTGCAGTTCTAATTGATGATTTTAAAGAAAGAGAAAATGGAAAAGTGTATATAAAAGGAATTATTTATGTTGAAAAAGAATCTCAAAAAAAAATTTTAATAGGCTTTAAAGGTAATCTAATTAAAAAAATTGGAGTTGAATCAAGAATTGAAATTGAAAGATTTTTAGGAAAATCTGTTTTCCTTGAGTTGTGGGTAAAAGTATATAAAAATTGGAGAAAAAAAGAGGAGGCTATAAGATACCTTGGCTATAAATAATTTTAAGAAAGAGGAAGAACTTTTCTTTTCGAGTTTATCATATCTAACAATAGGTATAATTGGCATTTTTATGCTTGTTTCTGATATCAAAGATTCTGAATATCTTGAATTCCATGCAAAAAGATCTGTCATTTACTGGGCTTTCTCAATCCCTTTATGGATAATCTTTTCAATTATATCTCACTATATTTATATTAAAACAACAAATTTACTATCTATTAATATAGTTTTTTATTATGTATGGAAAATAATTTTTGTGGGTTTTGGTTTTTTTATGATTATCTATGCTTTTTATCTTTCGTATTTGGCTTATACTGGAAAGAAAAAAAATTTATATTTATATGAAAAAATTTTAAAGAAGTTTGGGGTGAAGTTATGAAAAGATTTTTTAATGGTTTAACATTGTCGATAATATTTGGGATAGTATTTACATTATTAAGGAAAAACCTTGATGTTTACTTATATATTCCTGGTATGGATTCTCTTTTCCCAATAATTTTTTTATCATATATTCTTATTCTTGTTATGATTGGAATCTATTTGAAAAATCCAATATCTGGTGTCATATGCGGTATTGTTTCACTTTTTTCTAAATATCTAACCGAAATTACAACATTAAAATTTGATGGTACTCCAATTGTAACTTTTACAGATAAATTATATCCAAATTTAAATTTTGAGAATCTAAATATAGTTTTGACACCAATTATTTTTTCTATTCTATATTTTTCACTCTCTAAAATTAATTCTGTAAAAAGAGAAAAAGTTCACAATCCTTTAATCTCTTTAATATTATTGATATCCCTATTTTTAGGTTTCTTTTTGAATTATTATTATCTTGAAGATTCAATTTATCTTCTTCCTCTTACCTCTTTTGCTCTCGGATTAATATCCTTTAATTTAATTCTTTCTTTAACTTCAGGAATTTTCTTTGGTGTTTCTTTTTCCTTTTTTAATCATCTGATTTTAAAATTTAAAGGTGATTTAACTCTTATGTTTAGTGAGCCATACAATCTTATACCCTATACAATAACTGTTCTTATTTTTACTATTGTTGTAACTGTACTATCATCATATGTCTTTTACATAATTTTCTCTACCTTGAAAGGTAGAAGAATTTCTGCTAAAGTTAAAGGGTTAGAAGAAAAAGGAGTAAAAGAAGAAACTCCTGCTTTGCAAAAAGAGCAAAGCCAAAAGACCGAAGGAGGTAATGATGAGAAAGTACGAGATGATGGTAATCTTCAAACCAAATCTTAGTGATGAAGATTTGAAAAATGAAGAAGAGAAGATTAAGAATTTAATTTTAGAATCAGGGGGTGAATTTATCAATTCAAATTTATGGGGTAAAAGAAAACTGGCTTATCAAATTGAAAAACAGAGTGAGGGTATTTATTATCTTTTTTATTTTAGAATACCTCAAAATAAACTTACAGAATTTAAAACAACATTAAAATTAAATATGAATATCTTAAGATTTATGATATTGAAAATGGAGGATACTGTAAATGTATAACAAAATTATTCTTATAGGAAGATTAACAAAAGATCCTGAAAGTAAATATACACCGAGTGGAACTCTTGTTTCAACTTTCAGATTAGCATCAGGAAGGGTTTATACTGATAAAAATGGCGAAAAGCAAGAAGAAACTCTCTTTATTAATGTGATTACATGGGGTGGAAAAAGTAATCTCGCTGAAAATGTGAGTAAATATTTGAAAAAAGGTTCATTGGTTCTTGTTGAAGGAAGATTAAGAGTTAGAAATTATGAAACATCAGATGGTTCTAAAAAAATTGCAGTTGAAGTAATAGCAAATACAGTCAAGTTTTTATCAAAGAGAGAAGAAGAAGGACCATCTGAGGAAATCGAAGAACCAGTTGATGAAGAGATACCAATTGATTAAAGGAGGCATTTATGAATAAAGATAGAACAAGTAGAAGATTTAAACCTGGAACAAAAGTGTGTTATTTTTGTAAAAATAAAATTGATAACATTGATTACAAAGATCCTGAACTTTTAAGAAAATTTATAACACCAAGAGGAAAAATTGTTCCAAGAAGAAATACTGGAGTTTGTGCAAAACATCAAAGAAGACTTTCTCTTGCTATTAAAAGAGCAAGAGAAATGGCACTTTTACCTTATGTCCAATACTAAATGAGAAAAGTAAAAGTAGTCCTTTTAAAAGATATAATTAATTTAGGAAAAAAAGGAGACATTGTGGATGTCTCCTTTGGTTTTTATATGAACTACCTTGAAAAAAATAACCTTGCCAAAAGAGTTTCAGAAGGTGAGGAAAAAGATTATCAATTAAGACAAAAAATAAAAGAAAATAAAGAATCAAAAGAAGAAGAAAGAGCAAAAATATTAAAAGAAAAAATTGAAAAGGAACTTTTTACAATAAAAAGAAAGGCTGGAGATAAAGGAAAGCTTTATGGATCAGTTACAAATGAAGATATTGCTGAAATATTAAAGAAGAAAATTGGTATTTCTATTGATAAGAAGAAAATTGAAATTGAAGAACCAATAAAGACACTTGGATATTACGAAGCAAAAGTTAAATTATTCAAAAATTTATATGCAAAAATTAAGTTAAATATTTTAGAAGAATGAATGAAGATGTGTTTGGAAAAGTTCCACCTCATAGTATTGAAGCGGAGCAGGCAACTCTTGGTTCAATACTAATTGATAATGAAGCAATATTTAAAGTTATCGATTTTCTTCAACCAGAACACTTCTATAGAACAGCTCATCAAATAATTTATGAAAGTATAAGAGAACTATTTGAAAAAAGTGAACCAATTGATCTTTTAACTCTTTCAGAATACCTTAAGAAAAAGGGCAAACTCGATGAAATTGGTGGTTTTTCATATCTTGCAACACTAACGAATATAGCACCAACTGCATTGAACATAGAAATTTATGCTCAAATAGTAGAAGAAAAAGCAATTTTAAGGGAAATAATAAAATCTGGTATTGAAATAATAAATTTAGCATTTGCTGGTGAAGATGATGTTGGAACAATTCTCGATAAAAGTCAGGAGATACTTTTTGATATTGCAAAAAAAAGGATGGTTACGCCATTCTATCCTTTAAAAGATCTTTTAAAGGAATCATTTGAAAGAATTGAAAATTTATATAAAGAAAAGAAGGGGATTTCAGGTATTCCAACTCATTATAAAAAACTTGATGAAATTCTTGGAGGTTTTCATAAAAATGACTTACTTATTTTAGCCGCAAGACCTTCTATTGGAAAAACATCTCTTTCAATTAATATATGTGTTAATATTGCTCTTAAAGAAAAAATACCTGTTGCTATATTCTCACTGGAAATGTCAAAAGAACAGATAGTAGAAAGGATACTTGAATCAACAGCAAATGTTAATTTTCATAAATTAAAAACGAGTTTATTATCTGATGATGACTGGTCAAGACTTGGAAGGGCTTATGGACCACTGTATGATGCTCCAATTTATATTGATGATTCATCAGATATTTCTATTCTTGAAATAAGAACGAAAGCAAGAAGATTAAAAAATACAAAAAATCTCGGAATGATAGTTGTTGATTATTTACAACTTATGCATCTTAAGACAAAAGTAGAAAATAGAGTTCAAGAAATTTCAGAACTAACAAGAGGCTTTAAAAAACTTGCAAGAGAACTTGAACTTCCTGTTCTCGTAATCTCTCAACTTTCAAGAGCAATAGAAAAAAGAGAAAGTAAAAAACCAATGCTTTCAGATTTAAGAGAAAGTGGATGTTTAACTAAAGATACAACATTAATAAAAGGGGACACTTGAGAATTAATTACAATTAAAGAATTGATAGAGGGAAGATATAAACTACCTATACCAGTATTATCTTTAGATGAAGAAAATTTAAAAATAAAAAAAGCGAATTTAGTTAAAGTCTTTTCAAGTGGTATTAAAAGAGTTTATCTTCTTAAAACTCAAAGTGGTAGAGAAATTAAAGCATCAGCAAACCATCCTTTTTTGACAATTGATGGTTGGAAAAGATTAGATGAGTTAGAAATTGGTGAACATATTGCAACACCAAGAATTGTTAAAATTGATTCTAAAGAAAAATATAAAGATGAAGAACTTATATTTCTTGCACATATGATTGGCGATGGATGTTATGCTCCAAAACAACCCATACATTATACAAGTAGTGATTTAGAAAATATTAAAATCGTTGAAAAAACTTCAAAAATTTTATCCGTCTCATATAGTGGGTTTTCTATTTTCAATAACAATTTAGGCAGAGAAAGACTGAATAGATATGCAAACATTTTAGAAAGTAAATACTTATATAACCTTTCAAATTCTGATATATATTGGGATAAAATAAAGGAAATTAAAGAATTGGGGGAAGAGGAAGTTTATGATGTTACAATAGATGAAACACATAACTTTATAGCAAATAATATTATTGTTCATAACAGCATAGAGCAAGATGCAGATGTTGTTATGTTTTTAAATAGAGAAGATGATGATATTGGTAAAGATGCATCAACAGTTGAACTTACTGTTGCAAAAAATAGAAATGGTCCACTTGGAAAAATGAAACTTAAATTTTTAAAGAATTTTGCTAAATTTTCAGAGATTGAATATAGCGAAGAAGAGGGTGAGGAGGAGTTTTAAAATAAATTTCTTATATTATATGGATAATTGAAATTCAAACCGTCATTCCTGTCCCGAACCTGTCATTTCCGCAGAAGCGGAAATCTACAGGGTAAACTCGAGCAGGAATCTATATTGCTGATAGAAATACTGGATTCCCGTTTACACGAGAATGACAATAAAATTGCTGATAGAAATACTGGATTCTATCAAATATCAATTATTATTTAAAAGAAAATATAAACGGAAATCCGAATGCAACAAAAGCGACCCAAATAGAATAAACTGGTAAATACTTGGTTATCCATGTCTCAATAGATGTTATAGTTGATTTATTCTTGAAAAAACGAATATAATTAATAAACACTCCAGCTAAATTTATAAAGATGAGAATATTGATACCCAAAACAGCAATACGATTTGGTGTCATTCCATAGGAAGTAAGTCTAAACAGAATAGCTGAAAGAGCAACTAAATCGATTATCAATGCGAGTAGCACTAATAAAAAATTCATATAATCGCTTAGTGTTTTTGAATTAATAGCTTTTCTTTCTGCTATAGTAAATATCACAATAGCTAAAACGCTTATAAGCATCACATTAAAAATAAAAAGAAAGTCTCTATCAGTGAAAGGGCTTTTACGTAATATTATTATAGTAAGCAAGTAAATAATTAGGGTAATCAGAACAAGAGGACTAAATATTTTTGCAATAGATGGAGCAAGATTTCTTGCTATTTGA
>JAAYUH010000142.1 GCA_012517755.1 bacterium
ATACAATTGGCATAAGTGAATCAAAAAATTGTTTAATTGCAATTTCTTCTTTTGTCTTTTCCCCTGTTAAGTTGAATTTCTGATTATAAAAAATTATTAATTCAAGATATCTTTTTAATTTTTCAATTTTTTCATCATCAACATCTATATCAAAATTACTGCATGCTTCAAGAGACCATTTTATCCATAACTCCATAAATTATTTAAGTTCCCCAGTTGAATTTAGAATTAACTACAAGATAAAAATTTTTCTCCTTTAGACGAATTAACTTTGCATCTCTTTCTGCAACATTAAATATCAAATGGTCATTTTTAAGAATATTCTCTCTTTTTATTCCATCTTCAATGAAAAGTACATCACCATCTGATTCTATAACATTAATTGAAACCTTCTCTTTTGACGAAAGAACTATTGGTCTTGATGTTAATTTATGAGAGCATAAAGTTGTTAATATATATACATCACATTTTGGTGATACAATAGGACCTCCCGCAGATAAAGAATATGCTGTTGAACCATTTGGAGATGAAATTATAATTCCATCACCTTTTACTTTAGAAACTGAAACACCATCTATAAAAATTTCCAAACTTATTATCGGAGATAAAATTTCTTTTGATATAACAAAATCATTAAAAGCATAATACTTTTTTAATTTTTTTCCTTCTCTTAAAATTCCTCCCTCTAAAACTTTTCTATTTTCTATAGAAAAGTTTTTGTTTATAAGTTTCTGAAGTGCATCAAAAACATCCTCTCTTTCAACATCAGTTAAAAAACCAAGTCCTCCAAGATTTATTCCAAGAATAGGGATGTCAAATTTATATGCAAACTGGAAGGCTTTTAAAAGAGTGCCATCTCCCCCAAGTGATAGAATTATTGAATCTTTTAAATCAACACCTTCATCAACAAAAACAACCTCATTTCCATTTTCAATTAAATAGTGTTCAATCTCTTTTGACAAATTTTTTGCTTCAACTGTATTTTTATACAATATCCCTATTTTCATATAAACTCCTTAATTACCTCTGAAACGAAAAGAATTTTATCAAGACGTAACTTTCTTTCCAATTAAATTTAATACCACCTCTTTGATGCCTTCTTTATCAAGTTTGTATCTTTTTAACAACTCATCTCTTGTGCCAATAGGAGGAAATGATTCAGTAACTGATAGATGTTTTATCTTCAAGTTTTCTTTACCTATTAAGAGTGGAGATAATTTTGTAAAAATGCCACCAAGATAGTAATGTTCCTCAGCAATTATGATAAATTTGTATTTATCAATACAGTTATTTATTGCATATGTTGGAATTGGATTAGCAAATCTTAGATTAATTAAAGTTGGAAATATATTAAATTTACTCAACTCTTCAACTGCTTTATATGCATAATATGACAATCTTCCAAGTGTAATTATTAAAATATCTTCACCTTCTTTTAAAATCTCTGGTTCATATGGAATTACTGGACTGTTTAGTCCTAAATTTTCTGAACTATCTTTTGGATATCTTATAATGCAACTTCTCTTTTCTTTTAAAGAAAAATTCATCATTTCTCTCAATTCATCTC
>JAAYUH010000143.1 GCA_012517755.1 bacterium
TAAAATTAAAACTTATTTTAAGTTAAGTATTAACTTTTTAAGATGAAAATAAAATATTTAAATACAATAAATTTATTTAATTCAGAGTTTTTTATTTAAATGTTATCATATTTGAAAAAACCATTAATGTTTTATAAAGTTTAACAATTAAATTTAATTGAAAAAAATAATAAATGTTATGTTTCTCATCCAAAACTGAAACTTTTTTAATAAAATTTTGTTTATTATAGTAAGAGGTGATAAATGAATAAAAAAACATTAGCATTAATTGGAATAATACTTATACCGGTCACAGTAGCAACTGCTGCAACTCTATTATTTCTCTACCCCTATAATCCAACACAACCCCCAAAATCAGATGACACTGGTTGGTCAGAAGAAGGAACTCAAGAGGTTATAGATGCCAATAACCAATTTGCATTAGAACTTTACACTGAACTAAGTAAAAATGGAAAAGAAAATATTTTTTATTCTCCTTATAGCATTTTTGCTGCATTAGGAATGACCTATGAAGGTGCAAAAGGAGAGACAAAAGATGAAATAAAATCTGTTTTTCACTTTCCAGAAGATAGCATATTGAGACCAAATTTCGCAAAAATTTATAATGATATTAATAAGAATGAAGAAGATTATGAATTGAGAACTGGAAATGCTTTATGGGTACAAAAAGATTATCCATTTCTTGAAGATTATATTAATATTGTCGAAAAATATTATGGTGGAAAAGCCTCAAATTTAGATTTTGTTAAAGAAACAGAAAAATCAAGACAAACAATTAACAGTTTTATTGAGGAGCAGACAAATGGAAAAATCAAAGATTTAATTCCAAAAGGAGTTCTCGATTATTTAACAAGATTAGTTTTAACTAATGCAATATATTTTAAAGGAACTTGGCAGTGGGAATTTAATCCAAAAGATACAGAGGAAATAGATTTCAAAATAACACCTACAGATATTGTGAAGGTCCCAATGATGTATATGAAGCCAGAAAAAGCAAAATTTAATTATGCTGATTTGGAGGATTTACAAATTATTGAACTTCCTTATAAAGGAGAAAAAATTTCTATGTTGATATTACTACCAAAAGATAATCTTGAAGACATACAACCTTTAACAATAGAAAAACTGAAAGAATGGAAAAGCCAAATGAAAAAGGAAACATTAGATGAAATCTATCTTCCGAAATTTGAATTTGATACAAAATATTTTATGAAAGAGATATTGAGTGATATGGGAATGCCTACTGCTTTTGGAATGGATGCAGATTTTTCTGGAATGGATGGAACAAAATCGCTTTATATTAAGGAGGTAATCCATCAGGCTTATGTTAAGGTTGATGAAAAAGGAACTGAAGCTGCTGCTGCAACTGGAGTTGTGATGAATTTTACATCTTTGATGCCAAAGAATGTTTTTAGAGTTGATCATCCATTTATATTTATAATTCAACAAAATGATACAGGAAACATTTTATTCTTAGGAAAAGTAAATGACCCAACTAAATAAATTCTATCAAAACTTTTTGTTTACCCACAACTTCTCAAAATTAAATATTATTCCTAATATTAGTACATTCTCTTTTACACCGTATCAGTTATTGATTTTTAATAAATGTTACAATATTTTTAATAGAAAAGAATAAGAGGTAAAAATGAAAAATTTAAAAAAATCATTTATATTTATTATTTTAATCTTTATAATAACCATTTCTTCTTTTTGGTTTAAGGGAAGAACATTAAAGGTAAAAAATATAAATATCATTTCTTCTAATATTGAGACAGTTAAAGCAAACATTAATGAACTTAAAATGATTGAAGTAGATAAACCAGATATCCCTTCAATAAGAGGTATTTTTTATAATCCTTATGATGATTCTCTAAATTATCTTCATTTTGATATTGACCAAAAAAATTGGTTTCTTACAATCACCTCTCCATATGGAAAAATTATAAAAAGTATTAGTTTAATTAGCCATAATGTAAATAATGAAGGTTTTGGAAAAGTTATTTTTGATAAAGATAATATCTATATTGGAATTGAGGATGTGCTTCTGATGATTAATAAGGCTGAATACTCAATTAATAAAATAACTCTTCCTCCCCAAAAATACACTATAGATAGCAAACTTTTGCCAAGTAAAGATACAAATGCAGGAGAGGTTTTAGATGTAGAAAAGGTAGGTAACTATATCGCTATATCAAGAGATAATGCAAATAGTGTTCTTTTATATAATCTTGTTAACAAAAAATACGAAGAGTGGAAATTACCAGATAAGTTTGGCTCAGTTAATAAGCTTATAAAATTTGATGATGACACAATCTTTGTTACAAATTTCTATTCTGGAAAAGGTGGATACCTGATACAAGACCAATTTGGAAAACTGAATCTTAAAACAAAAACACTCAACATTTTTGATAAGCCGGTCCAGAAATTGTTTGTTTTAAACGAAAGTGTATGGGGCGTTGATTTAGATGGAAATTTGTTCACCTTAGATAAAGACCTAAGAGAGATAAAAACATACGATTTGGGTGTATTTATTACCTGCGGAATAATACCATCAAATGGAAAAATTTGGTTTGTTGGAAGTGATGTTGATTCAATAAATGGTGAACCTCTTATTTCTAAAATAGATGATAATCCACCAATGGATGTTACTGAAATCATAAGCTTAAAAACTGATAAGCAGATTTTCTTTGTAGGATATTTTGATCCAAAAGATAAAGAAATTAGAAAAAGCTATCTTCCATTATCAAAGCCAGGTCGAGTTTATGGTGTGTATTCCCCAGATCTGAATTTAGAAGATATTAATAAGGGACTTAAATCTTCTATTATTATTCCAAAGGGTATGGTAGATGTTGGAATAAATGGTGTATTTTTATATTCAGGTATAGTAAGTAAAATTTTACAAATTATACTATAACATTATTCTATCTTAAATAACATTTTTTCACTGTATTCTAACTATGAAAAAACCAAATTTTATACATATGAAGTCTTTATTAAAAGATTTAAAATATTGGGGTCAGGTCTTGCATTAACATATTTTTAAAATTTCTTTATTAATCATTTTCGGTTTATAGTGTACAAAGTAGACTGTCTCCTCTGTACACTACTCTCTAAATTTATTTAATATATATTGAATCTTTAACAATTTAAATTTATTACTAATGGAAACACTGGATTCCCGTTTTCACGGGAATGACATAGGGGTGGGTATGACAAAATAGAGATACTGGATTCCCGTTTTCACAGGAATGACATAATGAAAATATTGGATTCCAGTTTTCACGGGAATGACATAGGGGTGGGAATGACAAAGACTGGATTCCCGTTTTTACGGGAATGACATAA
>JAAYUH010000144.1 GCA_012517755.1 bacterium
CAGCTGGAATGCCACCGGGTAGTCCATTCGGATATCTCGTAGGAATATAATATTTATCAAGTATCAATATCTCTTTTCTCAATGATTCAAAATCTTTATCAATTTTCTCACACTCTTTAGATAAATCAGAAACTGAATGTCTCCAAATATGTTCGAATCCTTTATAAATTAAATATCCTTTTAAAATTTTTTCTACTGCTTGATGTGATAAAAAACAGGATATAAAAAACTTTTCACCCTTATGATTATATTTTGCTACATCAATATCTTCACTTGCTTGTCTAACCATCTTAGAGCTTCATTTAATCTATTATCTTTCATATAATATTTTTCCTCCTTTTAATACTAATTTACCAAAAAAAGTTTCCTTTATCTCCTCAAACTCTTCAGGAGTATAAACAAAAATATCCATTGCTACATTTGGATTTAATTTTCTATAGAACTTATCTAATCGACTTAAAAATTTTAAGTTTGTTCTCATTATTATTACTAAGTCTATATCAC
This sequence comes from bacterium, assembly GCA_012517755.1. GTDB lineage: Bacteria > Caldisericota > Caldisericia > B22-G15 > B22-G15 > JAAYUH01. The sequence goes on from JAAYUH010000144.1 coordinate 505, forward strand.
TACAAATACCAATTTCTCCTCTTGCTGAAGAGCCAAAAAGAATCGCTTTTTCTATATTCATATTTGGAAGAATCTTTTTTATTCTGTCTATCTCTTCATTAATTTTATTCTCTCTCTCCTTTTTTAATTTTATATTCAGTTCAACTATCTCACTCATATATAAATTTTATCATAGATAAATCTTCTATGTTCCTGATTTCCAACTCTTTAAATAATTTTTCTGTTCTTCGGTAAGTTCATTAATTTTTATTCCAAGGGTTTTAAGTTTAATTTCAGCTATTTCATAATCAATATCATCTGGAACATCATAAACTTTTTTCTCAAGTTTATCTTTATTTTTTACAAGATACTCAAGTGATAGTGCCTGATTTGAAAAACTCATATCCATAACTGATGATGGATGTCCTTCACCTGCTGATAAATTAAGAAGTCTTCCCTCAGAAATTAGATAAACTTTTTTACCATTTATAAATTTATGTTCAACCAAATTATCTCTAACAACTCTTTTTTCAACTGTAACCTTTTCTAATCCATCAACATCAATTTCAACATTAAAATGGCCTGAATTTCCTAAGATTGCTCCATCTTTCATCTTTAAAATATTCTCCTTTTTAATAACATTCACATTGCCTGTTGCTGTAACAAAAATATCACCAATCTCTGAAGCATCTTCAATGCTCATAACTTCAAATCCATCTAAATATGCCTCTAATGCCTTTACTGGATCAACCTCAGTAATAATTACATGAGCACCTAATCCTCTTGCTCTTTCTGCAATTCCTCTTCCACAAAAACCAAATCCAGAGACAACAAAAATTTTACTTGCAAGAAGAATATTTGTTGCTCTTAATATCCCATCTATTGTAGATTGTCCAGTTCCAAATCTATTATCAAAAAATCTTTTTGTTTTTGCATCATTAACAGCAATGATAGGATATTTTAAAATTCCATCATTTTCTAAACTTTTTAATCTAATAACACCTGTAGTTGTTTCTTCAGTTCCACCAATAACTTTCTTTAAATAATCTGAATATTTTTCATGAATAATTGTTGTTAAATCTCCTCCATCATCGGTTGTTAAATCAACCTCTTTTTGAATAACTTTCTCAATATTTCTATAGTAACTGTCACTATCTTCTCCCCTTATTCCAAAAACATTTATTCCAAAATCTTTAACTAAAGAGGCTGCTATATCATCTTTAGTTGAAAGTGGGTTTGATGCAGTTAAAAATACCTCTGCACCCCCATCTTTTAAAGCTATAACAAGACATGCTGTTTCAGCTGTGATATGTAAACAACAACCAACTTTTAATCCATTGAATGGTTTATCTTTTTTAAATCTTTCTCTTATAGTTTGAAGGACTTTCATCTCATTTGATGCCCACTCAATTTTTTTTATTCCATCTTTACTTAAATTGATATCTAAAATATCGTAATCCATATCTCCTCCTAAAAGTTTTTTGCATTATATGCAAGATTCAAGCTTGCCATAATAAAATTATATATATCCTTATAACTATTTGATTCAAATGAAACTTTTCTACCATCAACTCTTTTAGAACTTGGTATTAAAGATGCAAATTCTGCCATAAGGGTATTTATAAATGTAATCTCAATTTTGAATGGTTTTTCAAATTTTAATGGTTTTATATTTTTTATATTACTAAGCGACTCTTTAACACCCTCTTTTAAAATTTTATGTGCATAATCTATCTGTAATAATTCTGCTGAAAGTCTACCAAGAGATTTTTTTGTAATGACAAATTTTGTTCCCTCAAAAAATTTACTTGAAAAATCTTTCAACTTGTCATCACCTGATATTAAAACAACAGGAACATTAAATTCACCAAGAAAAGCGCCATTTATTTCTGATTCCCCAACAACTCTTTCGTTTATCTTAACCTCAAATATTGTTGAACTCGAATATGTATGATCTTCGCCTCCATTTAGAGTTCCAACTGGTGCATGATATCCAATAAACATTCCAGCATCAAAGGTCTCGTCTATTCCTGAAATCATATAAAACTCTCTTGGATAACCTGAGATAAGCTTAATATCTTCAGGTAATTTTGCGATATCTATGTTTCTTCCATTTGAGTGGGAATCACAAACAACAATTTCACAATTTCTATCAAATTCTTTTATTCCATCAATCACTGATAAAAGTTCATCGGTCATAAATTTTTCAATTTTTTCATCTTTCTCTCTCCAGTAAGTTAATCCAGAAATTCCTTCCATATCGACAGAAATAAAAATTTTCATAAAAACCTCCTATCTAAAAATCTTCTTTTTAATTCTATCTAAAATTAAAATTTTTAAAAGTGTACAGTGGGATCAGGCACCCTGTACACAAGGTCTCTAAAAAATCATCAAAACGGTCATTCCTGCGGAAGCAGGAATCTATATTACCGATGAAAATACTGGATTCCCAATTTCACGGGAATGACAAGATTGGAAAATTGGATTTCCGATTTCATGGGAATGACAAGATTGGAAAATTGGATTCCAGTTTTCATGGGAATGACAAAATAGAGGGATTGGATTCCAGTTTTCATGGGAACGATAGAATAGTGGTAGTAGATTCCTCTTCACTCTACTTTTGCAGGGAGAGGAATAACAAAATAGATGAACTGGACTCCCGTTTACACGGGAATGACAAGATTGGAAAATTGGGTTTCCGTTTTCCCCGCTTTCGCGAGGATGGGAATAAAAAAACAGAGAGATTGGATTAATCATCTATGCAATTACTTGACCAAAATTAATCTTTGTGATATAAAGAGTTGGTATAACACACGCTTCTGATTTTCTTCATGGTGCCTCTTTGAAAGAGGTTTGAAGAGAAGTTGACGAAGCAGAGGAAAAACCTAAAAGGAGGATAGTTTATGCAGGTAACAATGAAGCAACTTCTTGAAGTCGGAGCACATTTCGGC
>JAAYUH010000145.1 GCA_012517755.1 bacterium
CATCTTTTAAATCATTTAACATAATAGATAAAGATTTATATTTATCAAGAAGAATTTCATCATTTTTTATCAATGATAGAATCTCCTCATCTTTTTTTTCATCAATCAATTCGTGAATATTGTAAATTTCTTCTTTTCTTTCCATCTCTTAATTTAGATAAAAAATATAAAAAATTGTTTCATTTTTTAAAATCACCTTTTTTAATAATATCTTCGACAACCTTTTTAAGATTTTCTCTTGCTCTATAAAGTTTTGATTTAACTGTTCCCATTGGAATAGATAAAATAATTGAGATCTCTTCATAGGTTAATCCTTTAATATCTTTAAGTTCAATTATTAACCTGTCACTATCTTTTATTCTTTTTAATCCCTCACTTATCATTTTTATTCTTTCATCTTTTTCTATTTCTTCCCAAATTGAAGAAGTTTTATCTTCAATTTCTACATTAGTAACATCTTCATCTTCTAATGAAAAAATTTCTCCCTTTCTTTTTATAAAATTAACACAAAGATTATAAGCAATTCTATATACCCAGGTAGAAAATTTAGCCTCTTGTTTAAAATTTTTGATGTTTTCATAAGCGATTAAGAATGCTTCTTGAGTTAAATCAAGAGCATCATCAACATTTTTAACAATTGAAAGACATAATGAATAGATATTATTTTGATATTCATTGATGAGAATTGAATAACTATCTATATCTCCCTTTTTAATTTTTTCTATAACACTCTTTTCATCAATCATATATGTTAATATTATAAATTTTTGAATCAATTAAAATATACAATTTATTTTTATCAATAAGAATATCTTTTACATTTCCATTAAAAACTATTTTTTTATCATTTATTTTAATAAACTTATAATTAGAGATGAAATTTTTAAACTCCCAGATATTTATAAGGTTTTTATCAATAAAAAAAGAGTCACTGGGTTTATAAAAAGGAATTGATTCTATATAAAAAATTTGATTTGTAATAATTTTTAAATCATTGTCTGTTATCAGATAGATATTATTATCATCTGAAAAAAGTTTGTTGATGTTATTTTTTATATCATATCTCTTTAAAATTTCACCCTCAGTATTTAAAATTAAAATTATATTTGTATGATATGTGTAACTTCTCCAGTATAAAATTATTCTTCCTATCTCTTCATCAACTACGCCATGAGGATCAAATACAATTATATTTTCTGGTCTTATATTTTTTTGCCAAATAATCTCTCCAGAAAAATTTATTAGCATTATGTCACCATCATTTTGAAAAACAAGAATCTTATTGCCATTGTCAAAAATAGTTATAAATGGCATAAAAGAAAATTCATTAAAAGACAAATTTTTAATCTCTTTATAACTATTTATATCATATAAAGATAGAGTGATTTTTAATTTATCTGTGCCATCCCATCTCAAACAAAAAGTGTTATCAAAAAAAAAGATATCTTGCAGGAAAAACCCCTCTTTTTTAATCTCTTTTATGACTTTAAAGTTTGAATCGATGATAGTTAAATGATCAGACAAAATATAAATCCTATCTTTATATACTTTAAAATCAATTATATTATATGGAAAACTTATTGATAAACTATTATCCATAGTATATAAAGTTTTTGAAGATGAATAGACTATCTTATCATTAAATATATCAATATTAGAGGTCAAGGGAGGAACATCAAATCCATCTTTTAAAATCTTTCCATTTGGTGAAAAAATAAAAATTAATAATAGATAAAAAATTAAAAATGATGATAATATTATTGCTCTTTTTGTTTTATATGAGAGTTTAAATTTTTCTTTTCTTCTTTTTATCCTGAATCTATCTTCCATTTTTAAAATTATACACTATTTTTAATATGACCACTTCCATCGCAGATATTTGTATTTAATTCTTTGAAACCCTCTCTACAGGAAGAGAAATCCAAATCATATTTTTTAGTTAGGTTATAAATATTACATATGATTTTATACCTATAATTTTTATCAAGATATAAATTTCCCCTTATTTTTTCTTTGTAATAACTTTTTTTATAAATATCTGGTAGTTTCTCTTGAAATCTTTTTATAGAATCTGGCCTTAATTTTAATGTTGATACAATTACTTGATCGCAAAAATTATGTACAGTTTCTATTATACCTTCTATTTCGTTTATATCATCATTGACAAAGGGAATAATTGGATCGATTCTTATAGAAGTTTTTATTCCATTCTCCTTTAATTTTTTCAAAGCATTTAATCTTCTATCAGGAGTTGGAGCGTATGGCTCTAAGATTTTATAAATTTCATTAAATGTTGTAATTGTAATAGAAACTGCTACTTTCATCTCCTTTAATATATCGATATCTCTTAAAACAAGATCACTTTTTGTGATAATTAATGTCTTGATTCCTTCATCTCTAAAAATTTTTAATATTTCTCTTGTTATATTTAATTTCTCTTCAATATATGGATAAGGGTCTGAAGAGTTACTTAATGAAACATAAATATTTTTATCTATTTTATCTACATCTTTTCTGATTTTTTTTATTATATCCTTTTTAATTATTACAGAAAATGGATCTTTTATAAAAGATGATATATAGCAGTATATACAACTAAAGGAACAACCTGTATATGGATTTAAACTATACTTTAAAGGGCAGGTACATAAAGGATTTTTCCATGGATCAAAAATTTTTATATAGTTCAAGATATAATATCGAGAATTTTTTGGTATATATTAACTTTTCCATCCTCAATCTCTTTAAAATCCCCCTCTTTTTCAATTTTTTCAATCATTTTTTTTGTATATAACTCTCTTAAGAGATATTTAAAAGTTTCCAACCTTCTTATTTTCTCTCTTTCTAAATATTTATTAGATGAAAATAAATCTAATCTTCTTTTCATTATTTCATTATAAACATCATCTATCCCAAACCCATTAGATGAACTTATCATATAGACAGGTATTAAATCATTATAAAAGATAGAGATGCTACTTTTAAGGGTTTTATAAAATGGTTCAGCAATATCATAATCACCTTTTGTTACAATTAGAATATCACCTATTTCCATAAGACCACCTTTTAAGAATTGAATTTCATCCCCTAAAAGAGGAGAGAGAAGGACTAAAGTCAAATGAGAAAAATTTTTTATACTAACATCTCCCTGACCAATTCCTGCAGTTTCAACTATAATATTTCTATATGGAGATGCTGAAAATAAATCAATTATAAAAGGAAGAGAGGGAGAAATTCCATATGGGAAATTTCTTGTTGCCATTGATCTTATAAAAATGTTTTCATTTTTTGTCTTCAATCTTAATCTATCACCAAGAAATGCTCCACCACTTAGTGGACTTGAAGGATCACAAAGTAAAACCCCTATTTTATCAAAATCATCTGCCATTTTTTCTATTATCTTATCTATAAAAGTTGATTTACCAACACCAAGAGGACCAGTTATTCCTAAAACAAAGATATCTTTTTTTAAAGGGTATATCTCTTTTAATAAAGTAAATCCC
>JAAYUH010000146.1 GCA_012517755.1 bacterium
ACATAATCTTCATTATGAGATATTGATATAAAAATTTTTCCTTTTGGTTTTGTTAATATTGCTTTACCATCTTCATCTTTTAAGATTTCAATATCCTTAAAAGATTTTATATTTAAATACTCTTTCCCTGCTTTTATTATCGCCTCTTTAAGTGAAAACCTCCCTGCATAATGTATGATTGAATCGCTATAATCTTTAAATAAATTTATCTCACTTTCTGTTAAAATTCTATTCAAAATTTTTGGATTACCTTTAACTATTTTTTTGAATCTCTTAATATTTAAGATGTCAACTCCAACTCCAACTATCATAACTAAATTATATTAAAATTTAAAAATAATGCTATTCAGTAATAATTTTTAATAAAAAAGATTTAAAAATAGAATTTTTAATTAATTATGATTATATTTAAAATCAATTAAAATCTCTATAAATTGATTTTCAATATAGTTAAAGTTGTTTTAAAATATCTATCAACTTTTCATTAATTGTTTCATCTTTTTTATTAGTATATTTTTTGTATAATTTGTTAGAGATTTTGGTTTTTGTAACTTTACTTAAATTTCCCATAAAATTAAATTTTATTCCAAGAAAGTCACATAATTTAAAAATAAATATTATAATAGCTGCTAATGATGGATAAAATGAATGTAAAATATAAGAAATTAAAACTAATAAAATTAAAATTATTATAGTAAATCCAATAACAATATATGAAGCATTTTTATCTGCCTTTTTCCTCATTTTTTCTTTCTCTTTTTCTATTTTTTGTAAAAATTCCTTTATTTCCCCCCTTTTTCTTTTATTAAATTCTTCATATTCCTTTATTTTTTTACCTTCTTCTTTAATTTCTTTAGTTAACTTTTTTATTTCTTCTTCATAATCTTCTCTCACTTTGGCATTTTCTTTTTTAACTGTTACAATTTCATCTAAAATAAAGTCATTACTAATTTGTTCTGGATTTTTTTTAACACCTAAATCTTCTTCAATTCTATGATAATAAATCAAATTACCTATATCTTCATCGGTAACTTCTCCTACTTCTCTAAGATTTTTTAAATTATTAACAAATCTATTCCAAATTCTCCTATCAATAAGTATCTCTGAATATAAAGATAAAGTTGCATTTAAAGGTAATGAATTTTTGAAGTCTGGATTTTTTAACCATAAATAATTTGTAAGAAATCTATCTGTTATAACTTCTGGACATGTTTTGTAATCTTTATGACCCATTTCTATATAATTGAATTTCGATAATCTCATATCTGATGTTAAAAATATGGCTTTACTATTTTCCAAATTTCCACAAGATGTTTTTCTTATTTTTCTAATAGCTTCTATCGCTGCTATATCATGATATATTGAAAAAGTTTTTGGTTCTTCTATATTTATATTAAATTTATAACTTTCTAATGCTTTATGGATTTTCTCATAATTTTCAATTTTTTGAGGATCTAATTCTATATATTCAATTTCAACACCTAAGTCCGTTATTTTTTTATCAATTTTAGCGATATAATTATAACAATCTTCTATTGTCCAATTTTTAGATTTTAATACACAATATATATCATCAACTTTTATTGAACCAATATATGAAGAAGGATCATAATTAAAAAGATATCTTTTCATTTCACTTAGAGTAAATTGAAAAATTTTTAATTTAAATTTATATTTTTTTAATAAATTAAATAATTCTATTGCAGGTTTTACAAATGGTTGATATCTAAAACCCATTATGCTAAACATAAAATTTGTATCCAAATATATTGTTAAATCTTTAAATTTTTGATTTATTTTATTTATATCTTCATAGTATAAAAGAGTTGAGATAAGAGAGCCATTAAATATATCTGATAAAATATTATAAAAATATTCATTTCTATCTTTTGCATAATCAAAATATTCAATTATATATCTTTCATTTACATTTAATGTAGTATCTGATTTGTGTTGAATAGAATTTGAATAAAAAAATTCTATTAGGAAAATAGAATTTTTCTTAAAAAAAGATTGTAGTATATTTAAAATATCATTGTTGTTAAAATTGATACAATATTTTTTATTAATAAATATAATAATATCATCTATTAAACTATTAGTTTTTCTATTCATTTCGTCTTCTGATTTGAATTTCTCTAATATAAATTTTTTTCCTTTTTCTTCAATATTATAATATTCGTTTTGCATACTTATATATTCTAATTTTTTTGCTCTTGAGATAATAGTTTTTAAAGTATATATTGGTATATCCATATCAAACAAATTCTTAAAATCTGTTTGTATTGTTTCGATTTTTAAAGGTTTATTTTCATTAATTAAAACTTTTAATAAAAAGGGTACAAAAATATCTATATAATCTCTTTTTTCTTCATAGAATGATTTAATTAATGCATAATTTATTAAAATTTTTATATCCACTTTTTTTCTATTTTAATAATTTTAAACCATATTGTCAACTTCTTCACTTCTTTCGCTAAATATATTTAAAAACATTTTATAATAGCTCTGATATAATTTATCTATGATAGATTTTAATAATTTTAAGATCGAAAATATTGAAAATATTTTAAAAATATCAAAAGATTTTTTAATCCAACAAATTCAAAATATTTGTGAGTTAAATAGTAATTTAATTAATGAAATTTATTCAACACTTGAATTTATCGATGAAATTTTACCTAGGCTACTTTTGATAGAAGGATTTTCAATTAAAAATTTAAAAGATAAAATAATTGGAATTAAAAATTATGAATATTTTTTTGATTATATAACTGAATTAAGAGTTGCAAAAATATTAATAGATAAAAATGTTGAGTTTACTTTTAATCCTGAGGTAATAAATTATAACAATGAGAAAAAAAGAGCTGATATTTTAATAAATTTGAAAGATAAAAAAATTTATATAGAAGTTAAAAGAATAAGAGAAACTAATGAATTTTTAGAGTTAGAAAAATTCTGTAAAAAAATTGAAAATGAAATTTCTTGTTTCCCTTCTCCTTATTTTATTTTAATTAATTTTTCTTTTGGATTATTAGAAGCATTAGAGAAAAAGATTGAATTAGATAAAGAAATTGTTGAGCATATAAAAAATTTTATCTCTAATTGTAATGTCATTGAAGATTATGAATATAGTTTAGAAAATATATTCTATGATTTAGGTTTTTTTCTTATTTATAAGAAAAAAAATGAATTAAAAGATAAAAAAGAAACTATTTGTCAAATTTTTATGAAACCTATTCCATTTACAGGTGATGAAAATAAAAAATTTTGGGTTGATATTGAAAAAAAGAGAGGGCAACTTTCAAAAAATGATTATAATTTTATCTTCTTTTGGAGCGACAGCACAACACATGATGAAGTATCACTTATTAATTATGCGATATTTTTCTATAGAGAAAGTAGGGTTCATAAGATTGAAACTAATATAGATAAATTATTTAAAGATATTACTAATTTACATGGAATTATACTAAGAACAAAATATATTCCTACAGAAGAGATAAATAAGTATAAAATATTTTTAAATCCATATACAAAAATTAAAATGGACAATGAATTATTTGAAAATTTTAAAAAAATACTCAATTTAATCGAGCTAAAATATTAATTATGAATTTTGAGATAATTCAGATATTTTTGATTCTATTTCTTTAATTTTATCTTGTTGTAAAGAATCTTCTGTTTTATCAGTTTTTAAGAAATATAGAGCCTCTTTATATTTTTCAAGTGCTGTTTTTTTCTTCCCTAAAAATTCTGCTTTTTTGGCTTCTTCTAAATACATATTTAGTTGTGTTTCATTTAAATATTTTCTTAAAGTATTTTCAAATTCTTCAAGTATAACTATATTTCTTGTATATTTTTTAAAATCTATTATCTTTAATAAAATTTTATTCGCTTCATTAATTTTAGATTTTATAGAGATTTCAAGATTATCTTTCTTCATTAATTCATTAATCATATTATTTATTTCTTCAAATATGATTTGATCTTTCATGCTATAAATTTTTTCAATAAAGACCGAGGGTTTTGGATCAATAGTCTTTATATCTTTATTTTCATATTTTAACAAATCTTTAACTTTTTCTATTATTAAATCACAACGACTTAATCTTGTATCTATTTTTTTTGAATTTTTAATTATCTCCAAAGAATCATTTACAATTCTAACTGTTTCTTTAACATTAAATGATATTAAAGAAGCACAATTCATACATAAACCGGCTGAATTAACAGATAAAAATACGCCCCTTTTTCCACACCATTTACATTCAGGCATATTTTAACCTCCTTTTTATAATATTATACTAAAATTAATTGATAAAATAATATTTACTTCTATATAATATTATATTAAATATTTATTATAAATAGCAACAGATATTACTCTTTTTTAGAAGATTTTAAATACTAATAATTTTTATCTACTTGAAATTGGTTAATTTGAGGTTGAGTTCTTGTATAGCTTCTTTTAATTCTTGAATAGCCTCTTTTAGTTTATCCATCTTTCCATTTGTTCTAATTAGAAGAAAAGAGGCTACTACAATTGGGAATCTTACTTGAGAGATATATTGAATAAGTTTATCAATGTTAATCTCCAATTAATGTTCACCTCCATAAGAAATATTGTTACTTTATTAAAACACTTAAATCTCATTTAATAAATGAGACAAAGGTGTCAGGCACCATAATGAAATTAAAAAATGTTTGCCTCTTTGATATTAAACACATTCAGTTAGAATAATTGTCTATATTTTCATAAATAATTATTAGGATTTCCTTAAGAAGGAAAATATCATTCAGTTCAGAAACTACCCAAGAGACCTAAAGATAATTCAAACATAGAGAGATTCAATAGAGAGTAAAGAGGAATTCATATACTAAACTTTTGAAGATCTACTTTTTGATATTGATGAATTCAATAGAAAATTAATGGACTGGTTAATATTTTATAATACTAAGAGACCACACTATTCCATTAGATATAAATTGTATGACAAAATATATGATAGAAGATTTTAATTTTTCCAATATGTTATAGACTTATGCATATATTTGCATTAAATTAAAATAAATGTATAATTTTTTTGGTTCTTTTAAAAGCTATGGAGGAAGTAATTATGCCTAAAAAAAGAAATAATAATGAATTAGCTCAAGTAGAAAAAATAGAAAAGGAATTAAAACAATTTAAATCAAAATTAAATAGATCAGAAATTGCACTAAAAGAATCCGAGGAGAAATATAAAAACTTGTTAGAAAGATCTTCAGATATAATATATGTGCATCAAGATGGCAAAATTGTTCTTGCTTCAAATGCCTGTACTTTTCTGTTTGGAGCTAAAAATTCTGAAGAAGTTATAGGAAAAGATGTGATAGAAGATATAGTTCACCCTGATTATAGAGAAGTAGTAAAAAAAAGAATTAAGAAAATTTTAAAAAAAGGCGAAGAGGTGGGTTTTCTTGAAGAAAAAATTATTAAATTCAATGGAGAGATTATTAACATAGATGTTTGTGCAGTTCCTTTTTCATATAATGGTAAACCTGCTATTAAAGTTTATGCAAGAGATATCACAAAAATAAAAAAAGCTGAAGACGAGCTTAGAAAGTCTCATGAAAATTTACAAAATCTTTCAACTTATCTTCAAACTATTCAAGAAAAAGAAAGACTTCGTATTTCGAGGGAGATACATGATGAATTAGGTCAACTATTAACAGTATTAAAAATTGAAGTCCAAAACTTAAAGAAAAAAAATCAAAATAATAAAAAAGATCTTATGGATGATTTAGATAATATATTAAGTCTTATAGATATAATCATTCACAGAGTAAAAACAATATCCTATCAGTTAAGGCCACCTCTTTTAGATCATTTCGGATTATATCCTGCAATAGAGTGGCAAATAAAGGAATTTGAAGAATCAACAGGAATTCATTGCAAAGTGAAATTAAATCCTGAAAATATTACCTTAGATTCAGAGCTTTCAATATCTATTTTTCGAGTTCTTCAAGAAGCACTTACCAATATCGCTCGGCACTCTAAAGCCACAAAAGTAGAAGTTTCTATAAACAAAATCGATAGTAAATTAACAATGAAAATAGTTGATAATGGTATTGGAATTCCTGAAGAAAAAATTTCAGATACAAAATCTTTAGGAATAATAAATATAAAAGAAAGAATATCACATTTCCAGGGCTTTGTAAAAATTTCTGGACAAGAAGGCAAAGGTACTACTGTTTTTGTAAAAATACCTTTGACTAAGAAAGGAGAGCTTTATGATCAAAGTAATAATAGTAGATGACCATCCTATAATAAGGGAAGGTATAAAACAAATAACAGCTAAAACTAATGATATTATTGTTATAGATGAGGCTTCTAATAGGACCGAACTTAAAAAGATACTTAGAGAGAAAAAATTTGATGTTATTTTATTAGATATATCATTGCCAGGACAGAATGGTATAGAAATCTTGAAAGAGATCAAAGAAAATTTTCCAGATTTTAAAGTTCTTATTTTAAGTATACATACAGAAATGGAATATATTAGAAGATGTTTTATGTTGGGAGCTTCAGGATATCTTACAAAAGAATCTGCTCCGGATGAATTAGTTCAAGCTATAAGGAAAGTTTTTAATGGAGGAAAATACATTAATTATTCTATAGCAGATAGTTTATCGTCTTATTTTCAATATGAAACTCAAAATTTACTTCATGAAAAGTTATCAAGTCGTGAATATGAAGTTTTTTTAAAAATAGCACAAGGGAAAAGTATAAAAGATATTTCATCTGAGTTATATTTAAGCGAAAAAACTATAAGTACATATAGATCACGTATTTTAGAAAAAATAAATTTGAAAAATAATGCTGAGATTATTTATTATGCAATTAGGCATAAATTAATAAATGTTGAATAAAAATTTGATTAATTACTAAAAATTAAACACTATAAATATAAATTAAAAGCTCTATTTCTTTAACATTTATAATATACCTTAATATTATTAATTCTAAGTATAGGGAAAATCCTACAAATTCTTAGTAATTCTCTTATAGACTCACCTTTAATTCGCCAATAAAATAAATAATAAAAGATATTATTAACATTTAAAATTTTTTGTGATAAAAAGGAGGATTGTATGGAAGAAGATGTAAAAGTAGTAGAACATCCAAATGGACAAGTTGAACTTTCATCATCACTTCCAGTTTCTAAATGGTCGAATCCTGATATAGAACCAGTTCCAGTTAAAAAAAGAACATGGGGTATTTATGCAATGATGGCTTTGTGGGCGGGAATAGTTATTTGTATTCCAACTTGGATGCTTGCTGGTGGTTTTATTGCTGCGGGAATGAATGTTGGACAAGCGATTTCTTTAATAGTTTTTGGACAGATTATAATGTTTTTTGGTCTAATTGGTAACGCATATGCTGGAACAAAATATGGTATATCATTTCCTGTTTTTTGTAGAGCCTCTTTTGGATTGAAGGGGTCTAATTATCCAGGACTAATTAGAGCACTTATAGGTTTTGGGTGGTTTGGTATTCAAAATTGGCTTGGCGGTTCAGCTTTTAGTATGGCATTAGGCTTAATTTTTCCTAAATGGGCTGCTTGGGATGCAGCAACTACTATAACTGAGGGTTTCTGGATAACAGGTCTTTCTGGTGGTAAATTAATTGGAATGATAATAGTTTTAGTATTAAGTTTGATAATTGCTTATTCAAAAAGTGAAGGAATTAGAATATTTGCACAAATAACAGTACCTATAATGATCTTGATTGCTTTAGGTTTTTTTATTTGGACTGTTTCGAAAGTAGGAATTAGTGCAATGTGGGTTTCAGAAGGACTTCCAACTTATGATTTTTTAAAGGTTAGTCCAATATTTATTACAGGTATGATAGGATACTGGTTGGCTATGGCAGTTAGTATTCCTGATTTTTCAAGATATGCGAAAGGACAAAAAGAGCAAATTTCAGGACAATTTTTAGGATTGATTGTAATAATGGCAATTTTTTCTTTATTAGGAGTTATGGTTGCACAAGGTACGATAACAATTTTTGGAAGAGCTGTTTGGGATATGATAGAATTAGCAGGCCTCATAGCTACTGGTACTGGAACAATTGGTTCAGTGTTAATTATCTTAGCTTTTGTTTTTGTAATTATGGCTACCCTTTCTACAAATGTTGCAGCAAATATGGTAGCACCTCTTAATGTTTTTATAAATTTATCACCAAAATATCTAAATTTTAGGAATGCTGCGGTTATTTTTAGTATAATTAGCGTTTTAATTGCACCCTGGTATATATTATCCTCTTATGAAACCTATATTTATAATTGGCTAAATGCTATTGGAGCAACACTTGGTGGTGTTTTGGGAATACAGATTATAGATTTTTGGGTTATTAGGAAAGGGAAATTAAAATTATTAGATTTATATAAGGAAGGAGGAGAATATTGGTATAAAAATGGTATAAATCCTGCGGCATTTATAGCACTAACTGTAGCAATAATAATTACACTGCCTGCACAGTTTATCAAATCTCTTTATATTATTCAAAGTTATTCTATCTTCATAAGTTTTATAATCGGAGCTGTTTTATATTACTTATTGATGAAATTTTGGATAATGAAAGAAAAAGATTAATATAACTTACTTTATTTAATAATTATTAAGAAAGGAGGTAGAAATGTTAAAAAAAGATAAAAGAGAAAAAAAGGTTGCTTTGGTTTCACATTGTCTACTTAATCAAAACGCAAAAGTTAATGGCTTCGCCTTCTTCCCTGCAATGATAAATGAAATTATCGATTCGCTAAGGAAACATAATTACGGAATTTTACAATTACCCTGTCCAGAAACTATTTATGCAGGAACTCGAAGATGGTGGTATGTTAGAGAACAATATGATAATCCGGGCTATATAAATCTGTCAAGACAAATATTAAAACCAATAGTTGATCAAATAAAAGAATATCAAAATAATGGTTTTAAAGTAATTCTTATTGGTTTAGATGGAAGCCCTTCTTGTGGTGTTAGATGGTCAGGAAGCGATAATGAATGGGGCGGAAAACCAGAGATACCTGATGTTGAATATCCTGTAGTTAAAGAAAATGGTATTTTTATAAGAACCTTGATAGAAATGATTAAAGAAGCTAAACTCGATATACCTCCAATGATTGGTGCTGGTTTTGATATCCCTAATTTTAAACTCGAGGATGTTATCAAAGAATTAGAAGATTTTCTTACTAAATGTGATAAGGAATGATAGTAACAAATAAAAAAATTTAAAAATAGGAAATTTAAGATTGTTTTGCAAAGGGAGAGATCGATTAGTCTCTCCCTTAAAATTATTCTTTTTTGAAATTTTAAATAATTTTTGTTATAGATTTTAGGACAGGGAAAATATATTATAATAATATAAATATATTATAAAAAGGGAGGTTAAAATGCCAAAAAGAATTTGTGATTGTTGCGGTAAACAAAAAGAAGTGCAAGGTGGAAAAACATGTGAAAATGGTCACTTTATTTGTAAAGATTGTGTTTATAGCCAAGTTAGTTTTATGGGTTTTGGTCCTGTAATGAAAACTTGTCCTATTTGTGGGAAACCTTTAAAATAATTAAAATTTATTATTTAATAAAATTGTATAAGAATATTCTGGATTATGAAAAATTTAGTTATGGAAATTGGTTAATTTGAGGTTGAGTTCTTGTATAGCTTCTTTTAATTCTTGAATGGCATCTTTGAGTTTGTCAAGTTTTCCATTGGTTCTTAGAAGAAGAAAAGAGGCTACTACAATTGGGAAACCAAGTTGAGAGATATATTGAATGAGTTTATCAAGGTTAATCTCCAATTAAATTTTCACCTCCATAATTCAGTTTAAAATTATCAATAAAATGAGACAAAGGTGTCAGGCACCAAAGTCTCATTTTTAACTCCAACCTGCTGTGATGAGTGTTTTATTCTCTTTTAATATTCTTATTTCTAAATTTTTTAACACTATCACATACAGGTCAGAGTTTTATTCTCTGGCCTGCTATGGGTTTGTCTTATCATTAGTAGGCCAGAGTGATTTCTATTCTATGGGAAAAATTTATTCTATGGGGGGAATCTATTCTATGGGTAAGTTTTAT